>JAIRXO010000187.1 GCA_031268255.1 Spirochaetaceae bacterium | reverse complement strand
ATAGGCGAGCGGACCAATGTGGCGGGGAGCCGCAAATTCCTCAGGCTTATAAAAGACGAACAGTACGATGAGGCCCTTTCCATAGCCAGGGACATGATTAAAAACGGCGCGGCGATTATCGACATCTGCATGGACGACGCCCTCCTGGATGCCAAAAAAGCCCTTGTTTCCTTTCTCAACCTCGCCCTTTCGGACCCTGATATAGCCAGGGTTCCGGTCATGATAGACAGTTCCCGCTGGGACGTAATCGAAGCGGGTCTCAAGTGTCTCCAGGGCAAGGGCCTGGTTAATTCAATAAGCCTTAAAGAGGGGGAAGTTGAATTTCTTCGCCGCGCGGCTCTGGCGCGTTCCTACGGCGCCGCGGTGGTGGTCATGCTTTTTGACGAAACAGGACAGGCTGTCTCGTATGAACAAAAAATCGCCGTGGCAAAGCGTTCCTACGGACTTCTGTGCGGCGCGGGTTTTCCGCCGGGAGACATAGTCTTTGACCCTAATGTGCTTTCGGTGGCTACCGGCATGGCCGAACATGACGGGCTTGCCCTGGACTTTGTCAAGGCCTGCGCCTGGATACGCAGGCACTGTCCGGGAGCCGGGATTTCAGGCGGCATCTCAAACCTGTCTTTCAGTTTCCGGGGCAATGACCTGGTGAGGGAAGCCCTCCACGGGGTGTTTCTCAAATACGCCATAGAAGCGGGTCTCAGCATGGCCATAGTCAATCCCGCAAGCCTTGTTTCCTACGCGGATATCGAAAGGCTCCCCTTTGGGCTCTCTCTCCGCGCCGCCGCCGAGGACGTTATCCTTGGACGCGAAGGCGCCGCCGGAAGGCTCCTCGATCTTGCCATAAAGGTGAAGGAAGAAAAGCGCGTTCCCGGGATCGGGGCGGCGGGCTCCGCAGAAGCATCCTGGCGGGATACCGGGGCCGCGGAGCGGGTTTTTTACGCCCTGGTCAACGGCATTGATGAATATATCGAGGCCGATGTGCTTGAGCTTATTCCCCGCTACGGACGGACCCTGGATATAGTCGAGGGCCCCCTTATGAGGGGTATGCGGGAAGTGGGAGAACGTTTTGGCGCGGGGGCCATGTTTCTCCCCCAGGTTATACGCAGCGCCAGGGTGATGAAAAAGGCTGTCTCTGCCCTTGAACCCCGCATGGAAGAAGAAAAGGCCGCCGGGCAGGCAGGGGCGGGCGGCGTAAACGGTCCGGCAAAAATTGTACTCGCCACGGTACGGGGCGATGTTCACGATATAGGAAAGAATATTGTCTCGGTGGTTTTGGGCTGTAACGGTTACGAAATTCTCGACCTGGGGGTAATGATACCTTCGGACGCCATTCTTGACGCGGCGGTAAAGGAAGGAGCCGCCGTCATCGGCCTTTCGGGTCTCATCACTCCTTCACTTGATGAAATGGTCAAAGTGGCCCAGGACATGGAAAAACGCCGGATGAAAATTCCCCTCCTTATAGGCGGCGCTACGACAAGCCTTGTTCATACGGCCCTCCGCATAGCGCCCGAATACTCAGGCCCCGTAGTCTATGTAAGCGACGCGAGCCGTTCCGCCGACACGGCGCGGTGTCTCCTTTCAAAAACAGAACGGCCCCGTTTCCTTGAAGAACTGTACCGGCAGTACAGCGATGCCGCAGGACGGCACGAAAAAACAGACGCCGCCCGTACCCTCATACGCCTTGAGGAAGCGCGAAAAAACAAAGCCGCCCTTCCCTGGGAGACTACCGGCCCTTCTCCCCGGCCCAAAAAACCGGGCCTTACCGTGTTCGGCGACTACCCCATCGAAAGGCTTCTCCCCTATATAGACTGGGAACTCTTTTATTATTTTTGGGGCCTGGGTAAACAAAACGCCCCGGCAGATGACCTTTCCAGAACCCGCGAAGGCTTAAAAGAGGATGCTGATGCCATGCTTGGCCGCGTCGTCTCCGAAAAAATTCTCTCTGCCAGAGCCGCCATAGGTTTTTTCCCGGCGCTTTCGCATAACGAAGATATAATTCTTTTTGAAGATGAAGAGGATGCGGCCTTCTCCGGTCCGGGAAAACTTCGGGAAAAAGGCCGCTTTTCTTTTTTCCGCAGCCAGGAAAAAAAACCATCCTGGGCGCCCAATCCCTGCCTTGCCGACTTTGTGCTTCCCGAAGATGAAGCCGCGTCAGGGCCTGACTGGATGGGCCTCTTTGTCCTTTCAACAGGGTTCGGCCTCGAAGAAGAAGTGGGCAGGCTGCGGAAAAAAGGCGATGATTACGGCGCCCTGCTCCTCTCCTCCCTGGCCGACCGCCTGGCCGAAGCCTTTGCCGAGGAACTCCACCGGCGGGTCAGGATGGAAACCTGGGCCTATGCCCCGGAAGAAAAGCTGCAGGTTCCAGAGCTTTTACGGGAACAGTTTCAGGGCATAAGGCCCGCCTTTGGCTACCCCGGCTGCCCTGACCACGAGGACAAGCGGGAGGTCTTTAGGCTCCTTGAGGCGCAAAAAAGACTGGGAGTGGAATTAAGCGAATCGGCCATGATTATACCCGCGTCGTCGCTGTGCGGCATGTACTTTGCCCATCCGGGCAGTTTCTATTTTGGCGCCGGAGAAATAGGCGCCGACCAGCTTGCCCTCTGGGCCCGGCGCAAGGGAATCAGCGAGGAAGAAGCGCGGAAAAGAACAGGACGGATTTATTCGACCATCATTCGTCCGCCGGACTCCGGTCCTCCTGCTGGCGCTCCCGCTGTTTGAGGGCGTGCTTGAATATGGTTTCCGTATCCAGTTTTGTATCAACGCCTATGAGGGGCTGAAGCCCTTCGCCGTTTACGCTGCGAAAAAGGAAGCCGGTCTGTTCATTGTACGCCCAGCTCCGCTCGCTGTTCATGATAAAATCCAAAAGCACCGATGCCGAAAGGGTAAAGAACACCAGGGCGGCGTTGTTCCTCTGGCGGGAATTTTTTCCGCCCAAAAGGGCATCCATACGCAGGGATATGGGATTGGCCACTTCAAAATTGTATTCATCCCAGGGGTTTTCTACGCTCTGGCAATGGGCATTCTGTTCCGCGCCGCCCCGCTTCTTCGCCTGTTCTATGCCGGCAGCCGCGGCGGTCAGATATTTCCGCAGGGTGCGCACTTCGGGGTAGACCGGACTTACTTCCCGCTTGGACATGGGCGGCGGAAAATTCGATTCAAACTTATAATATGGAAGAAGGTAAAGCCGTTTGACCCAGTGCAGTTCGTTGAGTATACGCCGCGCGTAGGGGGAAGTTTTGGATTCCGAAACAGAGTCGAGGATGCGGCAGTATTCACTAAGCCTGGGGAGGTATTCCTTTTCAAAAGCGATCTCGATAAAATTGTGCCAGTCGCTGATGATATGAGTGATGGAATCGGCGATATTTTCCTGGTTTCCGTCCGGGCCGGTTACCGCGCCGAAACGCACATAGCGCAGCCCAAAAAACAATTCTTCCAGGATGCGCATGAGAACCATAACCTGCTGCACCGGATCGGTCGGCGAGATGAGTTCGCAGCCTTTCATAAAATGAAACACATCGTGAAAATAAGGGTACAGATCGGGATAGGTGGCAAAGCGTTCCCAGCCCGCCTTAGGAAAAAGAAGCTCCATAGCCTTATAGGCCCGGTACAGCGCCTTGCTCTCGGCCTCCCGCGCCGCCCTTTCGTCCTTTTCCTCCTGGGTAAGAACCTCGTCGGTAAACCCCGGCTTTCCGGTTTCGTCCTCCTCTTCCGTTTTGCCCTCGGCTTCTTCGTCCTGAGCCTTGACTTCGCCTTCCTTGGGCGGCGTATATACAAGGCGGTCCTGTTCGGTAACATTGAGAAAGACCCGGAACCGGTTTTTTCTGGCGGCAAAAAAATCCTCATAGGGAATAAATTTGTCCGACACAAGTTTCAGGAGCAGGGGAAAGAGCAGGTAGCTTATGTCCCTTTTAATAATCACATAGGAATTAAGGGCGTTTCGGACCAGGTCCTGGTACTTCGCCTTGGCATCGCCGGGATTTTCAAGATAAAGAATTTTATACAGCAGTTTGAAGGCATCCCGAATATGGGTCTCCGTATCAAGATTCGCCAGTATATACAGGGGCCGGTATACAGCCCGGATTATATCGGCTGTTTCCGTTACTTTTACACTCCGCGGCCTGGCCTGCAGTTTTGCCAGGTCGCCGGCGATGCGGTCTATGTTCCAGTACCGTATGGTGTCCAGGACCGAAAACGAAAAAGGCGAAACCCGGCGGAGCCGCTCGTTACGCTGGAGATTGTTCCGGGGCAGCATGGTTCTCGTGGCGGTAACAAGCTGCTCGATGCGTTTGTAGTACTCGTCCATCCTGCGGGTAATAAAACGGGGGTTGATATAATCGGGCGTCTCGCCGAATATCGCTACCATGGAATACAGAACCTGGCCGGTTGACTTGATTTCAAATTCTATCTGGCCGGCATAACGGTCCATCTTTACCCGTTCCCGGTAATTCAGGCGGAGGGGAACGCCGGGGTCGTCTCCGGGATCGGCGGCGCGTTGTTTGGTAACGCGCTGTCTGGGGCTATCCCCCAGGGGGGCAAGCTCCACCCTGTGTTTGGGCACAGCGCGTTTCCTGGCGCCGACCATCACATCAACCGTCTCATGCCGCACCCGCGCGGCGTTCCGCGCTGCCTCGGAACGCTCGTAGCCCACCTCGCCGCCGAGTTTTGCGGCCATGAGCTTGGCTTCTTTATCGTCGAGAACGCCTAACTGTTTCCGTACCCTGGACAGTTCGCCGGGAGCGTAAATATCCTTTCTTTTCTTCGCCATGTTATATCCGTAAATAGAGTTTTTCTCCGTGACCCCACAGGTTACGGACATGGACCTCTTCCCCGCCGGAATCCAGTAACATTCCGTTATAACAGCCAATCGGCGTATTGTAGTCAAAATGGGTAACAATAATATTAAACCCTGTGCGCACTTTTTCCAATGGGGTAAAAGTCAGGTCCACCATGCCTTCCACATCCTGAATCACCCAGTCCGAGTCAGGGCCCTGGGGCATGGTAATGCGTACCGGCGGGAGAAGCGTAGCCTGCCCGTCAACCCACAGTATATTCTCATTATTGTTGAAATTCTCCCGTGTATGGTTTTCGGCCACGCCAAAACCAATGCGCCGGCCCTCTTTGTCAAAGCCCGCGCCTACGCACCAGGAACCATGCATACGATAGGGAAAATACCCCTTGTAATCGGCGATAAAACCCGTGGTCTTGCCGGCGTCAAGGCTTATATGCCTGCCCCCGAACACCATGTCCCCCCGCACCCCGCCAAAACCCTTAAAGGCGTACATGGGCCTGTTGTCGGAAAAAAGAAGATTTACCGCCAGGGGGGTGGTCTCTTCCGGGGCAAGCCCAAAGTTAAGGTGGGCCGTAAAGGCGGGCCGCCTGCCTGTAGCTTCAATATCGAGGTCAACCTTTATAACACCGGCGTCAAGCCAGTTATGTATCCTGAAAAAAAATCCGTATGACTTACTGGACACCGGAGAATTATAGAGATTCCGGGGCAGGGACCAGCCGCCAAAGGGAATAACCTTCTTGAAAATAAGATGTTCCCTGGTTTCCTTGTCAAGGATGAACACCCTGGCCATGCGGTAAAATTTAATATCCGAAAGGACAGCCGTAAGATAGTACGACTCGTTCTGAACCGCGAAGGCCTGCCATTCCTTGATACGGAAAGCCTTAACCCATCCGGGAAGCGGAAAAGGATAGGGATGGGCCACTTCCGATAAATCAATGGAAGGAAAGGCCCGGTTCCAGGAACCCTGAACAGGTCTGCCGTCCTGTATAGGAAGCGCCTGCGGGTCCTGGAATTTCCGGCTGTACATTATACAGCGCCCGCGGCGTAGAGGAGGAATATCGCCTGGGTTCCCAAATCTCCCCCGTTGGCAAGTTCCGCCTCGAAACAGGCGCTTTCGATACTGCCCGGAGCGCCGAGCGACGCGGCCAGGGCCGCCGCCTTTTCGAGCTGTACCCGGCTCATCGCCGCGAGGGAACGGTAAAGCTGTTCGGCCTTTTCCAGTCCGGGCAGCCTTGCCCCCAGCTCCTTTGCCGCGTCCAGGGCAATACCCATATCCTTGATAAAATGCTTCACAAAAAAACCAGGCTTAAAGTCGCCTTTAAGCATGCGGGGAACAAGATTGGACAGACTCCAACTCCCCGCCGCGCCTGACTCAATGCTTTTCAGCATGGTAAGGGGATTCAAACCGGCCCTTACACCGTACACCAGAGCCTCAGACACAGCCATCATGGTCGAAGCAATGACAATCTGATTGGCCATCTTGCAGTGCTGCCCCGCGCCGCCCGGCCCCTGAAGCACAATGTTTTTCCCCATACGCTGAAAAATGGGGAATATTTTATCGAAAGCCCGCTGTTCTCCCCCCACCATAATGGAAAGGGCGGCGTTTTTTGCCCCCACATCCCCTCCCGACACCGGCGCGTCAAGGCTCAGTACACCCCTGGCCCCGGCCCTTTCGGCAATACGCCGCGCCAAAGAAGGACTGGATGTCGTCATATCCGCCAGTACCGCTCCCTGCCTGGCCCTTTCGACAATACCGCCGCTCCCAAGATAAATTTCTTCCACATCCTTGGGATACCCCACAATACTGATAACCACATCAGCCTGGGCAGCCGCCTCTCCGGGAGTATCAGCCCACCTGGCGCCCTTTTTGAGCAGCTCCTCAGCCTTGCCCCTGGTACGGCTGTAAACCGTCAGGGGATAGCCCCCCTCCAGAATATG
>JAIRXO010000010.1 GCA_031268255.1 Spirochaetaceae bacterium | reverse complement strand
CCTCACCCTGTCCCGCAGTTTCCGGGGCAGAGTCAGGCTTTAGATGTCAAAGCGCCGCTGGCCTTCCAGTTCCAGGAGTTTTATTTTTTTGTCAATGCCGCCCGCGTATCCGGTAAGACTGCCGTTTTTGCCTATCACCCGGTGACAGGGAATTAAAATGGAAACAGGGTTATGGCCTACCGCCCCGCCTATTGCCCGCGCCGATGTATGCCGGCCTTTGTTTTCCAATTCAAATTGCTTTGCAAGTTCCCCATAGCTTGTTGTTTGCCCATAGGGGATTTTACGGAGAATACCCCACACCGATTGTTGAAACGGGCTTCCTTTGGGCATAAGCGGCGGTATAAAATCAGGTTCCCTGCCCGAAAAATAAACATCAAGCCATTCCCGGGCCCTTTCAAACACAGGAAGGTTTTCTTCCAGAACATCTTTTCCCAGTGTTTTTTCAAAATATTTTTGCCCTTCTATCCAAAGCCCGGAAATATTTTTACCGTCACTTGATACGGTGAGCATCCCGACCGGCGACTTAATTTTGTAAATGTATTCCATGATTATTCTCCTTACAGTTCGTGTTTGCCGGCTATCTTAAAGCGGAAGTTTACATCCTTGATCCAGTCAAAGGGTATGCCGTATTTTATCTGCGAATAGGCCGAGAGCTTAAAGATGAGGGAACACAGATAATTGATAAACATATAAAAATCAGTGTCGGGAATTTCCGATGCTGTTTCGGCATGGATTATCTTCAGGCGTATGGCGTCAAGGTCGTGGATGTATTCCCTGCCGTGAAGCACCCATATATCGTCGCTGTTGAGTTTCAGGGTTTTCTTTGCAAAGTTTATTTTTTCGCTGAAGGAAAAAGCGGCAAAGCGTTCAACATAGGTTTTGATATAGTAGTCCCTGGCCTCCACGGCGTTCTTAAAATCCTTAAAGACCGTGTAGGAGATGGCGATGTCCTCATCGGAATACAGTTTGGGAAAATGCCGGCAATAGACGTTTACCAGGTGGTTGAGAAAAAGATCAAAGGTAATATACGAAGAAACAAGAAGATTGTTTTTTATGCCCGCCCAGCCGTCACGAAGGGTCGTTTCAATATACTTCTGATAGGGCTTGCGCATTTCGCTCTTGTATTTGGTGATGGATGCGGGATCGTTTTTCTTGAGAAAATCCTTGGTGGTATCAATAAAATTATCAAAGGTAACATTCTCGATTATGTCGTGTACGCTGGTATCATTGATAATTGACAGATAATTGTAAAGCGACGTATTAAGGAGTATTTCATTGTGAAACTTGAGGGTGAGGATTTTTTCCATTACTGTTTCCTGAATTTCGCGATATAGGCCTTCAGGGCAAGACGGGTGGACTGGAAGGCCATATCTTCTTCCCTGATATGCAGGGGGTCCATAAATTTCGCCTCCCTGATTTCGGCCTTTTCGATACACAGCTTTTCCGCGTCAAGCTCAGGCGCGTCAATGGCAAAGAAAAGATCGCAGGTATTGTAGGTGATGCCCTTATAGGGATAATGATTCGGGAAAGAAGCAAAGAGGACCGGCTCTTTTTCGCCAAAGTCCCAGCCCAGCTCTTCCATACATTCGCGCCTGAGGCCGTCAACGGCCCCCTCGTCCGGGTCCACAAAGCCGCCGGGAAAATCGTACTTGCCCCCGGCGGGTTCCTTGCCCCGGACCAGAACCAGTATTTCTTTTCCACGGGAAATCACGCAGCCTGTAGCGGCGGCGGTATTCTGGTACAGGGTAAAGCCGCAGGCGGGGCAAAAAAGTTTTTTGCCTCCCTCGTAACGTATTTCCTTAGAAGCGCAGGAAGGGCAGTAGGTAAACATGACCGGCATTATACCCGATTATACGCCCGGAGAAGTATGAATGCCAAGACGGAAAACAGTGAATCCCCGGATACCAGGGTATAATGCCTTGCACAAAATAATCCGCGCCGTTATACTGTCCTTATGATAACAGAGTGCCGCCTTACGGTGCGCACCTATGAGTGCGACAGTTATGGCCATGTAAACAACGCCAATTATCTTAACTATCTTGAATTTGCCCGGTATGAATTCCTGAGGGACATAGGGTTTGACTATCCCAACGTCGTAAAGTCCGGGTACGGGGTCTATATCGCCCGCATAGAAATAGACTATAAAAAGCCCGCTGTTACCGATGATGAGCTTGTTATACGCTCGTGGCCTGTCAAGAAAGGCGCGGTCAGCGGTGTCGTAGCCCAAAAAATAACCCGCGGCGATGATACCATTGCGGAGGCAAACGTTACCTGGGCGCTGGTGGACAAACGGGGTCTGCCTTCAAAAATTCCCGCTGAGTACGATCGCCCCGGCCTTTCCCCCAGCACAAATTAGTGTCCGCAAGGCCGTATCATGGGCAGTTTCATAATTTCATATTTTGAAATTCAATTTTATATTTCAAAATCAATGGTTTCACGGTTACGGACATAGGAGGCGGCCATTTCCCGGTGGGCCCGGTGGAGGGGCGTTTCCTGGTAAGCGGCAAGAGCGCCGGTATTTTCAAACTCGCTGTAAAAAACCAGGTTGCGGAATTCGCCGGGCGCGTCAGGGACGGCCGTATTACGGTACACCCTGCTTGTAATGAGGCCGGGAATTTTTCCCACCATGTTTTGCGCCGACGCATTGAGCTTTGCCACAGTTTGCGGAAGGCCTTCGGCTTCGGCTTTTTCGGTCAGGGTCCAAAGGACCAGATGTTTGAGCATATCAGTCTCCTAGTAGTATGCGGTCTGTATCAAGGTTCTCATGCACCGCGTCCCTGTAGCGGTGGAGGAGTTCTTCTACAGCCATGTTTTTCCGTTCTTCACCCTGTAAGTCCATGACGATTTTTCCCTTGTGCATCATGATGGTTCTGGTCCCCGTTTCCAGGGCGGAACTTATATTGTGGGTTATCATCAGGGTAGTGATATGATGTTCCCTGGTCAGCTCCAGGGTCAGTTCCAGTATTTTCTTCGCGGCCACAGGGTCCAGCGCCGCGGTATGTTCGTCCAGGAGCAGCAGTTTGGGCGGAACCATAACGGCAAGGAGCAGGGCGAGGGCCTGGCGCTGCCCGCCGGAAAGCGAACCGGCCTTGGTCTTGAGCCTGTGTTCAAGGCCCATGTCAAGCCGCGCGAGGGCTTCGGTAAAATAGCGCCGTTCCCTGGCGCCCCAGGCAGGGGCCAGGGGAAAACGCCGCGTGGCTTTTGAATACACCAGGGCGAGGTTTTCCTCAATGGAGAGGCCCGGGGCGGTTCCGGTATGGGGATTCTGGAAAAGCCGCCCTATGTCCCTGGCACGGCGGTGTTCCTTCTCGTAGCTGAGGTCTTTCCTGTCAAGCAGTATCCTGCCTTCATCGCAGCTTACGGTTCCGGCAATCACGTTAAAGAGGCTTGTTTTTCCCGCGCCGTTTGAACCTATAACCGTCACGAGTTCGCCCCTTTCAAGATGAAGTGAAAGGCCCCGCAGGACCTGGTTTTCATTGGGCCCTTTCTCGAAGGTCTTGTAAATGTTAATGAGGTCCAGCATGCTGCTTGTTCCTTTTTCGCCTGAGAAGGCCGTCATAGATACGGCGCAGGGCGGGCGCCGAAAGGGCCAGGGCCACAATGCAGGCCGAAAGCAGCCTGAACATATAGGCGGGAAACACGTTAAAGTAAAGCGCCGAGGCAATGAGTATGCGGTACGCCACCGCGCCCAGGGCGGCTGAGGCAAGGCTCAGGCCCGGCGAAATCCTAAAGGGCAGAAGCTCGCCCAGTATGACCGACGCGAGGCCGATGATAACAATGCCTGTTCCGGCATTGATGTCCCCGTAGCCCTGGTACTGGGCAAGCACGGCGCCCGAAAAGGCGATGAGGGCGTTGGCAAGGGCCAGGGCGGTGATTCTCATCAGATCGGTGTTAATCGACGACGACCTGACCATCTGCTCATTGTTCCCCGCGGCCCGTATGCGCAGTCCGAGGCCTGTTCTGAAAAACCAGGCGAGAACGCATACCGCGGCGGCGGATAACAGAAAAAGGCCCAAAAGACGGCTGCCGTTTTTTCCCGCCGCGGGGAGGAGCCCCTGGATCAGGGTAAAAAGATTTTCCTTTCCCAATAGTGAAATATTGGGGCTTCCGCCCATGATGAAAAGATTGACGCTGTAAAGGCCGGTCATGGTAAGTATGCCCGCCAGTATGGGATGAATAGCCGCCTTGGTCTGAAGCAGGCCGGTTACGATTCCCGCCGCGGCGCCCGATGCCATGCCGAGGACCAGCGCCCACAGGGGATGGCCGTTAAGCGCCAGAAGCGACGATATGCTCATGCCCAGGGTAAAACTCCCGTCGGCGGTAAGGTCGGGTATATTCATCACCCTGAAAGAAACAAATACCCCCAGGGCAAGGAACGAGTAGATAAAGCCAAGCTGCAGCGCGCCTGAAATATTCATCATAAAAGAAACGGCCTACTGGCCTATCAGCACGGCGCCTGAAAGCTCCGCGGGTATGCTGATGCCCAGGGCCGAGGCGGTTTTCGCGTTGATGACCGTGATAAAACTGTTCATGGCCACCGCCGGAATGGACGCGATGGGTGTTCCCTTAAAATATTTGTCGGCCATCTCCGCGCTTACCCCGCCCATGTAGCGGTCCCCTACGCTCACCGTGGCAAGGGCCCCTGAAACCACCATCACCGGCGAAGAACCGTATACCGGAATCTTCCCGTCCAGGGCTGTCTGGGCGACCTGGGGCATGGCGGACTGGACCATTGAATCAATGGGGATATAGAAGGCGTCAATCCGTGCCGCAAGACTTTCGGCAGCCTGCTGAACCTCGGACGAATTGGTTACCGTTGCTTCAATATAACGCTTTCTCTGGCCGTCCAGATAGGTCTTGGCCCTGGCCACGGTAGTTACCGCGTTGGATTCGCCTGTGTTATACAGCATGCCGTAACGGTCTATGCCCGGCGTCAGTGTATCGGCAAGTTTGAAAATCTCATCCACCGGCACAAGGTTTGAAGTTCCCGTGGCGTTCTTGTCGGGTCTGTCCATGGAACCCATGATTCCCGACGCAACCGGATCGGTTACGGAAATAAAGAGCAGCGGTATGCTGCTCTCCTGATTGACAAAGGCCTGGGCCGCGGGAGTCGCGATGGTTACTACAAGATCATACTTCGACACAGCCATTTCCTGGCAGATAGTATTGAGGGTTCCTATATCGCCCTGGGCGTTCTTGTAATCCACCTTGAGTTCGGCATCGCCGTAGCCCAGTTCTTTAAGCCTGTCGAGGAACCCTTCCCGCATATCGGTAAAGGCCCCGTTATCGGCAAGCTGAATAATCCCAATGGTCCGCGCGGCGCTCTTGCCCGCGGCTCCTCCGCTGTTTTTTTCGCAGCCCGGCAGCAAGGCTCCCGCGCACAGGGCCAAAAACAGGATCGTCAACGTGTGTCTTTTCATGGTTTCATCCTCCGTTAATGATTCTATACATAGAATCATTCTTGTCAAGCCCCCGGACCGAAAAAAATGGGGCTGGCCAGGAAGCGCGACACCAGGAAGCGCGTCCTATTGTCCCCCGGACCTCAACCTGCTATACTGACAGGAAGGCCCAAACCCCAAGGGTGTTTGGGCTTTATGTATCTTAACTTCTGGAGAAGGCCCCATGGCCAAACAAGGAAAAGTAATTATAGACAGGGAACTGTGCAAGGGTTGTTATCTCTGCGTTCGTTCCTGTCCGGTCAAGGTTCTCGCCGGGGATACCGAAATAA
>JAIRXO010000003.1 GCA_031268255.1 Spirochaetaceae bacterium | reverse complement strand
TATATCATGAGTTTTGGGGAGAGAATTTCGGCCTCCCTCATAAGCCGCATACTTACCGAAGAAGGAAACCCGGCGGAATACTGCGATACCCGGGACCTTGTCATAACCGATGACAATTTTGGAAACGCCCGCTTCTTTCCCGGCGAAAGTTACCTGCGCATAAAAAATTATATGGCAAAGCGGACCGGCCTCGTCGTGGCTACCGGTTTTATAGGCGCCGCCGGAAACGGCGAGACCACGACACTGGGCAGGGGGGGCTCCGATCTCAGCGCCGCGATTTACGGCGCGGCCCTCAATGCCGAGGAGGTTGAAATCTGGACCGATGTTGACGGCATACTCACCGCCGACCCTCATCTGGTAAAAAACGCCTTCAGGATAGACGCTATTTCCTATGTCGAAGCCATGGAACTGTCCCATTTTGGCGCCAAGGTGCTTCATCCCCCTACGGTAAAGCCGGCCCTGGAAAAGGGTATTCCCATACGCATACGAAACACCTTTAATCCCCGTTCCGAGGGGACAAGGATAACCAGGGACGGCGCGCCGGGACAATATCCCATACGGGGCATCAGCTCCATGAGGGACATAGCCCTTATCAGGGTTCAGGGCTCAGGCATGGCGGGCGTCGCCGGTTTTTCTTCCCGCCTCTTCGGCGCACTGGCGTCAAAAAACATAAGCCTCATACTCATCACCCAGGGTTCAAGCGAATATTCAATATGTTTTGCCGTGCGGCCCGAGGACGCCCATCCTTCCGTCGAGGCGATTTCAAAAACATTCGAAAAAGAAATAAGCTCGGCGGTCATAGACCCTCCCATACTGGAACTCAACATGGCCATCATCGCCGTTGTGGGCGCCGGGATGAAGAAGAGTTCCGGCGTGGCGGGCAAGGTGTTTCATGCCCTGGGCCGAAACGGTATCAATGTGGTCGCCATTGCCCAGGGTTCCTCGGAACTCAATATTTCGGCGGTGATACGCGGGGCGGACACGGCCAAGGCCCTTAACGCCATACATGAGGCGTTTTTCCTTGCCGGCGTGCGCTCGGTAAATCTCTTCCTCGTGGGAACAGGGCTCATCGGCGGCACCCTGCTCAAGCAGCTTGAACGCCACAGGGTCATTCTCGCCGACAAGTACAAGATACGGATAAACCTCGCCGGCCTCGCCAATTCGCGGCGCATGCTTTTTGACAGCGAGGGCATCAGCCCCGGAGAGGCAAAGACCCTGCTCATGGACGAAGCGCGGCAGGCCGGGCCTTTTGAACTTTCCGAATTCATAAAAAGGATGAAATCCTACAATCTCCCCAACACCGCCTTCTGCGACTGTACGGCCAGCGACGCCGTGGCCCATACCTATGAGGAACTTCTTTCCGCGGCGATTCCCGTGGTTACTCCAAACAAGCGTGCCAATTCGGGCGCCTATGGATACTACCGGGGGCTTACCGAACTTTCCAAGGAAAAGGGCATACCCTATCTGTACGAGACAACGGTCTGCGCCGGCCTTCCGGTCATTTCCACCCTGAGGGACCTGCACCTTTCAGGCGACACGGTGCGGCGCATTGAGGCGGTACTCTCCGGGACCCTGAGTTATATATTCAATAATTTTGACGGGTCAAAAACATTTTCCGCTCTGGTCCGGGAGGCCAAGGCCAAGGGTTATACGGAACCTGATCCCCGGGATGACCTTAACGCCATGGACGCGGCGAGAAAGGCCCTGGTACTGGCCAGGGAGTGCGGCATGCCCCTGGAATTTGAACAGGTTACCATAGAACCCATACTGCCCGACGCCTGTTTTAAGGCTTCGGACGTAGAATCATTTTTTGACGAACTGGAAAAAAGCGACGCGCTGTTTGAGGAGCGAAGAAAGGAAGCCTGCGCCTCGGGCAAGTCGCTCAGGTATGTGGCCCGCATCGAGGCGGGTTCGGCGAAACTGTCCCTCAGGGCCGAGGCCCCTGACAGTCCCTTCCGCTCCCTGGTTGATGAGGATAATATGGTGGTAATTACCACTGACCGCTATTCAAGCCTCCCCCTGGTCGTCAAAGGGCCTGGCGCGGGCGCGGAAGTTACGGCCGGCGGGGTCTTTGCCGACATAGTGCGCATAGCGCGGACCCTGGTTTAGCCCTGGTTTAAGGGAGAGGAAGAATGGCCATAGCAAAAGCGGTACAGAACGCCCTCGCGGGTTCCTCAATGATACGGAAAATGTTTGAGGAAGGCAGGGAACTCAAAAAAAAATACGGCGCCGCCAAAGTGTTTGATTTTTCCATAGGAAACCCCGATCTGGAACCGCCACCGGCTTTTCACCAGGTTCTTCTCCGCCTTGCCGGGGAGGACGAAAAGGGAAGCCACGGCTATATGGCCAATCCCGGCTTTCCCGAAGTGCGCGAAGCCATCGCGCGGAAAGCCTCACGCGAACAGGGCGTGGAACTGGGCGGAGAACACATTATCATGTCCGTAGGCGCCGCCGGCGCCCTCAATGTGATTCTTAAAACCATACTCAACCCCGGCGACGAAATCATAGTATCTTCTCCCTATTTTATGGAGTACGGCGCCTATGCCGCCAATCACGGCGGCGTTCTGGTCAGCGTTGACAGCAAAGATGATTTTAACCTGGACGTGGCGTCCATAGCGGGGGCCCTTACCGAAAGAACCGCCGCCGTGCTTATCAATTCTCCCCATAACCCCACAGGCAGAGTGTACCCCAGGGAAACCCTCGAAGAACTTGCCGGGGCGCTGCGGGCGCAGGGCAAAAAAACAGGACGCAAACCTTTCCTTGTGTCTGACGAACCGTACCGTGAAATAGCCTACGACGGCATCGAAGTCCCGCCGGTACTTGCCGTCTACGAGGAGTCAATGATCGCCACATCCTATTCCAAGAACCTTTCCCTGCCCGGGGAACGCATAGGCTACGCGGCGGTAAACCCAAAGGCGGAAGGCATTGACGAACTCCTGGCCGGCCTAATATACGCCACCAGGGTACTCGGCTATGTCAACGCCCCGGCGCTTATGCAGCGCGCCGTGGCCCGCCTGACAGAAGAAAAAGCCGCCGTTGCCGTATACGCCGCGAGACGGGACGCCTTTATGGAGATACTTAAGGAAACAGGCATCGAATACGCCCCCGGCGAAGGAACATTTTATCTTTTCTGCAAAGTCCCCCAACGCAAAAAAGACGGCCCCTCAGAGGATAGCGACTTTACCGCGCACCTTAAAAAACACCTCATACTGGGCGTTCCCGGCTCCTC
>JAIRXO010000199.1 GCA_031268255.1 Spirochaetaceae bacterium | reverse complement strand
CATATACCACGGCAATAATACAATCGTAGAAAACCCGCGCCTCATAGCACACAACCGTTTTCTTGATTTTGGAAACGGTTTTTATACTACGCCGAATAAGGATCAGGCGGTAAAATTCGCTCAGATTGTGGCACAGAGGCGCGGCGGAACCGGAATGGTGAGTATGTACGAATATGACGATATTTCCGCCGCTTCCGATCTGGAGATACTGCATTTTACTGGCGCCGATATCGCATGGCTTGAGTTTATCTCCCAAAACAGGCGAGGCATATATAACGAAAAAAAATATGATATACTGAGCGGGCCGGTTGCCAATGATAATGTTTATGAGACGGTAAACTTTTACAGCATGGGAATATTTTCAGCGGCAGAGGCCGTTGAAAGGCTCAAGGCATGGGAATTGTATGATCAGATTACCTTTTGCACAGAAAGGGCGTTAGGGGAAATACGATTTTCCGGTTTTTTGGAGATATAAAACAACATGAATGCCGCCCGTTTTAGTATGATGTTGAGTTTGCTCGCCAGTCAGACAATAAAAGAAATTGCGTCCCGCCATAAAATGCCCGAACTGGAAGCGGCCCGCTTGTTCTACAAGTCCAAAGTTTACAGGATGCTGGAAAACGAAAAAACAAAGTTTTGGCATTTTAGCTATATGTCCCTTTGCATGATGTATGACGAGGAAAAAGAGAAGGGCAGCTTTGCCATGCCGGAGGAGACCTGAAAATGACCAGCGCCCCTATTCATTTTTTAATACTCTGCATTGAAACATACAAGACACAGCACCGTATGTCAGGTGGAGAAGTATTCGGCTTGTTTGACCGGTATGGCGTTACCGATTTTATTATCAAATTTCATGATGTACTCCATATAGAAAGTCCTGATTCTGTTGTCGCGCAAATTGACGAATTTATGAAGCACAAAAACGTTCCTATTGGCCGCTCCCCCTGATGACTTCCCACTGGGTGATCAGCATGCCCAGAAGCATGAGCATAAAGCCCAGTATGGTCCAGGGGCCCAGGGGTTCACCGAGTATGATGACTCCTCCCAGGGCGGCAAAGCATCCTTCGAGGCAGAGTATGATGGTGGCGTGGGCAGGGGGCGCGTCTTTTTGGGCGACGACCTGGAGGGTATAGGCTATGCCCACCGAGGCGAGGCTGCCGTAGAGTATGGGAACGAGGGCACTGGCCAGGGAGAAGCCCTCAAGGGTGATTCTGCCTGAGAGGGCCGCGGCAAACTCAGACAGGGAATGCCAGGCTTGGAGGGGAAAGCCGGGGGCGATGAAAGAAGCCCAGGACGGGACGGCCGGTTCAAAGAGCAGCGCGGCGGCAAGGGTATAGAGGCCGCACCAGGCGAACTGGCCTGAGGAGAGTATGAGGGGATCGGTTTTTTGTACCAGCCTGTCGATGAGCAGGACATGGAAGGACCAGAATACGGCGCTGATTATGGTAAGGAGGTCTCCGGGGTTGATGCGGTTCATGCGGCCTGCGGCGCTGAGGAAGTAAAGGCCCCCAAGGGTAAAGAGGGCGCCTATCCAGGTGGGAACGCCGGTTTTTTTCCCCAGGGCAATGCCGAAGATGGGGGTGAGTACCACATAGAGGCCGGTGATAAAACCGGCGTTTCCTACGGTGGTAAACATGATGCCCAGTTGCTGCAGCACTACGGCGATAAAGAGCAGGGAACCGGCGAGGAAGGTAGAGAAGAAGGCTGTTCCCGCCGGATTTTTCGCGCCCGTATTTTCTGGATTTTCGGGGTGTTCTGAATTTTCTGGGTGTTTCGCCCTGCGGTTTTTGAAATACAGGATAAGGGGAATGAGCGAGACGCTCCCCAGGATAAACCGTATGGCATTATAGGTGAAGGGTCCGACATACTGCATGCCGGAACGCTGGGCGACAAAACCAAAACCCCAGATACCGGCGGTGAGCAGCAATAATATATCCGCCCTGACAGCGCGTTTGTTCATACTAGGACAGCTTCATCCGATAAAACCCGGCGTCAGTGTTCTTCGCGGATAAGGGCTTCGGAAAAACCGGCTCTGCCGAGTGTTGACGCTATTGACTGTACATCATTACTTCTGACCCCAACAAGCACCACCCGGTACATTTCACCGTATTGTTCATAAGCCGGTTCAAGGCCGGCGGATTTGAGTCTCGCAAAGGCATCGACCGCGTTGCGGGGGAGTCTGTAGGAACCTACCTGGAGGCGGTAGAGCTTTACGCTTTCCGAAGGGGGAAGGGCGGGAATGATTCTCGCCGCTCCGGTTTCGGCCTGGACTGTCTGGACCGGAATAAATTGAGGTTGAACCTGGGCCGCTATGGGCTGGACCTGGGGCGCTGCCTGGACGACGGGCTGCGGCGCTGCCGGTTGCACTTGGGGCGCTGCCTGGACGATGGGCTGGACCGCTGCCGGTTGTGCCTGGGGCGCTGCCTGGACGACGGGCTGGACCGCTGCCGGTTGCGCCTGGGGCACGGTCTGGACGACGGGCTGGACCGTTGCCGGTTGTGCCTGTGGCGCTGCCTGGGCCTGAACTGCCGGGGCTTCGGTCTGGGGCTGAACCGGGGTTCTGACTTGGGAAGTTCCCGCAAGGGCCTCTATGCGTACCGGCGCGGTCCCGGTGCTAACAATATCAAGAAGCTCGGCGGCGATCTGGGAAACATCTATGATACGGGCGGCCACAAAGGGTCCCCGGTCATTGACCTTGACCACGGCCTGGCGGTTGTTCTGCAGATTGGTAACTCTGAGGTAGGTTCCAAAGGGAAGGCTTGGATGGGCGGCGGTCATGAGCCTGGGGTCAAAAATTTCCCCTGACGCGGTGGGCCTTCCGGCAAATTCGGCGCCGTACCAGGACGCTATGCCTTCCTGCCTGAAAGCGGCGCTCTGGGCGAACAGCGCCGCAGCCGATGCGAGTACATAAATGAAGAGAAACGGTAATCTTTTCATACTTCCTTATCGGAAGTTTAGGGAACCCATATAAGTTTGTCAGGGGCCGATTCGTTGATATATATTTTCTCGTATCTGCCCGAATGGCTCACGCCGGGATTTTCGGGAAAATAGGTCTTTCTGAAAAACCATACTATATCGGCCATGGCCATGGCGGAATTGGTAGGAGAATAGCGGTACCAGATTTCCTCCTCGCCGAGGATTTTTTTGGCGGCCTGATCCTCTACCAGTTCAGGGTCGGTAAGGCGGCGCAGTTCTGTACGGAGTCCGCCAAAATGGGTACAGCCCACGGAAAGCATACGCAGATGTTCGTGGTCATCCATCCAGTAAATTTCGTATATTCCGGCTACAGAGGGCACTTTGGCGTTAATTTCCCAGCGGTCGGCTTTGTTGAGCTTGGACCATTTGATAAAATAATGAACGTCCTGCCCCCGTTCCTGGAACGTGATTCCATATTCCATTTCCATGGGAGAAATATAGCACAATACAGTTACTTTTTCCATACATGGTGAAAAGAAATTATGTATAAAATAGTATACTATATATACACAAACGGTCAGAATCTCAATTGGTAACTCTTTATTCAACAAGAAGATACAAAAACCATTCCTAAAACAGGAGTCTTGGCATGGAATTTGCATGTATATCCTGGACTATTGTCCAAAGGATGAAGATATGACTCGGACCAGTCAAAGTAAAAAAAACACGGCGTCGGATGATGCGCTGAAAATCTATTTCAACAAAATCAAAAACATACCCCTGCTCAGTTTTGAACAGGAACTGGAGCTTTCCAGGCGTATACAGCAGGGTGATGAAGAAGCAAAACGCCAGCTTATTGAATGTAATCTCAAACTTGTAGTAAAGATAGCCAGGGCCTATATGGTGCCTGATATTCCCTTTCTTGACCTGATTCAGGAAGGGAATATGGGCCTCATTCACGCGGCTGAAAAATACGATCATGTCAGGCAGGTGCGTTTTTCTACCTATGCAAACTGGTGGATTAAGCAGGCCATAGCCCGGGCCCTTTCCAACACGCGGAGGCCCATACGCCTGCCCCACCGGAAAGAAACAATCCTGAGAAAGGTTCAGGCCGCCTATCATAACCTGACCCAGACCCTGAAACGTCAGCCTTCCCTTGCCGAAGTGGCCGAAGAAATCAAACTTCCGGTCAGCGAGCTTACCGAGACGCTCACCATTGCCAACAGCACAGTGTCCCTTGAGGCCGAAACGCCGGACGGCGAGACTTCTTCCGTCATGGAAGTCTATGAAGATTACACCTACAGTCCCGAACGGGCGTTGATGAAAAAATCAATGCGCGCCGAGACCATACGGGCTCTTTCCTGCCTCAAGGAAAGGGAAAAGCGCATACTCATGTACCGGTATCAGCTTGCCGGACATGAACCTTATACCCTTAAAAAGATAGGCGACTGCATGGGTCTTTCCTCAGAAACTGTCCGGCAGATAGAACTCAAAGCCCTGAGAAAGATACAGACAGCCGCCGCCTCTGATCCTGAAAGGTTTTATTTGCTCAAGGCCATGTAGCGCCCTTGACTAAGGCATGGTTAGGGCCTATCTTTTCTCCCAGTGAAGGTATCCAGCAGGAAGGCGCGGAAAAAAAGGCCAAAACGCAAATCCCGCCGGCGCTTGCGTTTTGCGGACCGGGCCAAGGCGGTAATGGTCGCGGGATTTTTGGTGTGCGCCGCTTTTGCTGTTACGCTTGCCGTTCTATACCGCGCTTCCGCTTCGCGCCAGGCCGCCCCTCCTTCCGTGGAAGGACAGGAGCCGCCGTCTGAGCAACTGCCGTCTGAGCGGCTGCCGTCTGAGCGGCCTTCCGAACAAGCGCCCGCGGAGGGTGAGCGCCGCGG
>JAIRXO010000151.1 GCA_031268255.1 Spirochaetaceae bacterium | reverse complement strand
AGCAGTATCTGGGTACGGTCCATAAAACCCTGCCGCGTACCCAGGGCATACAGAAATCCGGTCAGGAAACAGAGAGCGCCCAGAAGAAGCACAGCCCGCTTAACCAGAAGCAGAACAAGGGGTTTTTTCAGAGGCCGGGAAAATTTCAACCTATAACTCCTCGGGGCTTACTGGGGGCTTACCAGGCCCTGCCAGGGGCTGGATAGCCTTGGTAATTCAGCCTATTATACATAATACTGGTATAAGTACAGCTTAACAATGGGAAGGGCTTATGAAAAAGATAATCGCGGCGTGTATACTGCTCATTATTCTCGCGGGCGCCTGCCTCGTATTGGGCTGGGTCCAGCTTACCGTCCCCCCCGGTTCCTACGGGGTACTGCGCTCCAAAACCCACGGCGTTGACACCCGCCTCATCGCGGAAGGGGAATTCCGCTGGGTATGGTACACCCTCATTCCCACCAACGCCAAAGTCAGCGTTTTTTCCCTTGACACCGTATCGCGGGAACTTTCAGTCCAGGGCTCCCTGCCCTCAGGAGAAGTCCTCAGTTCCCTGGAAGGAACATCCTTTGATTTTTCCTACCAGGTCAAAGGCTCCCTGTCGTTCAACATAAAACCATCTTCGCTTGTGGACCTCGTTGCCCGCCGGGGAATCGCGGACCAGGCCGCCCTCGCCTCTTTCGCGGACAGAACCGCCGGCGAAATAGAAGCCTTTGCCGTACAGCGCCTGCGCTTCTATGCCGGAGACGAAACCGCAATGAACGCCATAGCCCTGGGCGAAGTCTCCAGCGTCAAATCCGATATAGAACGGGCCTTTCCCGACATAGAGCAACTTTCCCTCACCATCACCATAGCCCGCTTCCCCGACTATGCCCTCTACCAGTCGCTGCGATCCCTCTATGACGAATACCTGGCCCGCCAAAAAGACACATTCAGGTCCGACACCCTCGCCCAAAACCGCGTAAACAGCCAGCTCCGCTTTGACGAATTAACCCGCTACGGCGAACTCCTCACCAAATACCCCGTGCTGCTCAAATACCTCGCCCTTGAAAACGGCTCCGACGCGCTCATCAGCAGCATACTCAAAGAAAATGAACCATAACCCGTAAAGTAAATTCTCATCATGTATGAAAAATTCGACAATTAAAACTTCATAAGGGGGATCACTAACTCACCATAGGCGGGAAGCGCATGTACAACTGTCTTTCCGGCGGCGGAAGCGAATCGCCCATCCGTCCGCTAGCCGCTTCGCGTCTAAAGCTCCCGGACAGGCTGGATTCGCCCCGCCGCCGGAGACCTTTCACCGGGCGCTTCCCGGATTTGTTTGTCATGTATCCACCTTTTATTTACGTCGCTCCCCCTCGGACGGGCTTCCTCCCCCGCGGCACGCCGTCAGGGCAGGGTCTCACCGAGCCCCTGCCGGGCTTTGGTTTGGCGGGTGCAGTGATCCCGTCCTACCCCCCCCAATTAGTTCACCGTAGCGAAGCGCACGGTGCCTCATCTGATAATTCAGCACGGTGTATGCCGCTTTTTACGGCCCTACTCAACTACTTCTTCTATCCGCGCATATTCCATTTTGGCCGCGTCCCAACTGTAAAAAACCCACTTCCCGTTATCAGGGTTTGTGGGTTCCGGGGGCAAGGTCGGCCCCCCTGCCACGGTTAATTCCAAAAAATATACCTTAAACCCTTCCATGCCCTTATAGGTCATAAACTCAACCGGGGCGGGACCGTTTTCAGGGTCAATAAGCCAAAAGGGAATTCTGCAATAATACACAATATCATCCGCGGCGGCGTCATACCCTATAATAACTATAAAGTTGCCGTTGCCGCCAAAGGCATACTGAAATATTTCATCCATCCCGTCGCCGTTAAAATCGCCTACAGAGCTGGTCCCGTTGCCGATATGCGTGCCCGGAATATCTTTCATAATATCAAAACGGCTCTGAATGCGGTCGCTGTCTTTATTATCATTAAGGCCGAATTCGTAATCTTTAATGATAATGCCATCTCTAATCAAGTGTAAAGTTAAATTAGTATAGGGTGATCCGTCATTATCATTCCATTCGACCAGCCAGTTATCGCCGCCGGGTACGCCAAAATGAACTCTATTCACAGATGAGACTGATTTATTCCATTTTGTTGCCAGTTCATGCTGTTTATGTAGCAGATCCCTGATACTCTCTGCTTCCGGGCTGTTACCAATAGCAACATCCGCTTGTTGTGTGTTAGAAGTTCCAACAATATTATTACTACTGGTATTCTCGTCTTTTGTATTTCCCACACACGATAAAACCAACGTACAAAGAAACAGCAGCACGGCATACTTCTTCATATTCATAATCGCTCCTTACTCAAAATTCACATATTTTTGAATTATATCTGAGTATACCACCTGGTCCCTGGTTTCGCTATGCGTCTTTGGCGTTTTTTGCCCTTGTTTTGTCCGGGGGGTGCTATTATACTGGAATCGGGTTACGAAAAGGAGAAATATTATGGAGAAAAGCGCAATTATAGACAGGGCAAAAGAATATATACGCAGGGAGAAAGACCCTCATTTCCGAGGGGAGGTGGAGGAGCTTCTTTCAAAAGAGGATTTCAAGGAACTGGAGGACCGTTTTTACCGTATGCTGGAATTCGGGACCGGCGGGCTCAGGGGGCTTATCGGCGGGGGGTATAACCGCATGAATACCCTGGTGGTAAAGAGCGCCACCCAGGGTCTGGCATCCTATGTTCGCAAGGCTTTTGGCAAAAAGGCCGCGGCGGGGGCTCTCAAGGCTGTTGTCGCTTTTGACAGCCGTCATTATTCGGCGGAATTCGCCGAGGCCTGCGCGCTGATTTTTGCCGCCAATGGCATAAAGACCTACCTTTTTTCAGCCCTGAGGCCCACTCCTGAACTGTCCTTTGCCATACGCCGCCTTGGCTGTGATACGGGTATAGTGGTTACCGCGAGTCACAATCCTCCCCAGTACAACGGCTACAAGGCTTACTGGAACGACGGCGGCCAGGTAATAAGCCCCCACGACGCGGGGATCATCGACGAGGTAAACAAGGTTACCGAAATAAAAGAGATGGGCAGGGACGAGGCTCTCAAAAAGGGGCTGCTCACGATTATAGACAGGGAAATCGACGAGCCCTACTGGGCCATGGTAAAAAGCAGGCTTTTCAGGCCCGGCCTGATAAAGGAAAAAGCGGGGGAAGTTACAATTGTTTACACGCCCCTTCACGGTACAGGCGCCCTTCATGTCGAAACCGTGCTGGGGAGCCTGGGTCTCAAGGTCATCACTGTTCCAGCCCAGCGCGAAGGAAACGGCGACTTTCCTACAGTGGCCTTTCCCAATCCAGAGGAAGCGGCGGCCCTGGAAATGGCGGTCAAACTCGGCAGGGAAAAAAACGCCGATGTGGTTATGGCCACTGATCCTGACGCCGACCGTTTCGGGATTGCCGTACCTTCAAAATTAAAGGGAGAATACACCCTTGTTACGGGAAACCAGATGGGCGCGCTTCTGGCGGACTATATTTTCCTTTCCCTTAAAGAACTGGGCAGGATGCCCCAAAATCCCGCCATGGTAAACAGCATAGTAACTACGGGTATGCAGGGGAAGATAGCCCAATACTACGGCGCTGTCTGTCTTGAGTGTCTTACCGGCTTTAAGTGGATAGCTGATATTATGCGCCGCTGCGAGGAGGACAAAAGCCATACGGTGGTATTCGGTACCGAAGAAAGTTACGGCTACCTTGTCGAAAATGAAGTGCGCGACAAGGACGGGGTCTCCGCGGCGGCGCTGACCGCCGAGATGACCCTGTACTGGAGGAGCAGGGGCAAGAGCCTCCTTGACCGGCTCAATGAGCTTTACGGCATCGCCGGTTACTGGGAAGAAATGGGTATCTCCAAATACTTCCAGGGTCCTGACGGTCCGGCCATCATGAAAGGCATCATGGAGGCGTACCGGAAAAATCCTCCCGAAACGCTTGGCGGGCTCAAGGTTGTCAAGGTACGGGACATACTCAAATCCCTGTGCCTCATGCCCGGCGGAAAAACGGAAAAGGTTTCGCTTCCAAAAAGCGACGTGCTCCAGTTCTACCTTGAGGACGGAACCGTGGTAAGCGCCCGGCCCAGCGGCACCGAGCCCAAAATAAAGTTCTACGCCACAAGCTGTACAGCCCTGACCGGAAGCCTTGAGGATGCCAAGGTCGGGGCGGCCAAAAAACTTGACGCGATAAAGAAAGACATACACAGGGTCATAGACGGCTAAAGCGGACGAAAAAATCTGATGGGCGGTTTTGACTGGGCGGCTGAGGCTTTTCTCCAAGGGGCTGAGTTTACGGCTTTTGATATTGAAACTACCGGCCTTTACTGCCAGACTGACCGCATTGTAGAACTGGGCGCCGTTAAATTTGACCGCCTGGGCATTACCGCGCGGTTTTCGGTACTGATAAATCCAGGTATGCCCATGCCCGAGGGGGCAAGCAGGGTAAACGGCATAGATGACGCCATGCTGAGGGACAAGGCCCCTATCGAAGCAGCCCTGCCTGATTTTTTGCGTTTTTCCGGGGGCAGTATTCTGGTGGCCCATAACGCGCCCTTTGACTGCGGCTTTATCAACGAGAGCCTTAAACGGTATTATAGGGAGGACAGGGAGCTTGACATTGCCGAACGCGGTTTTATATCCCCGTTCAGGGAGCTGCCCAACCAGGTTGCCGATACCCTTGTTTTTGCCAGGGAGGCGTTCCCAAGACGGACGAGCTATAAGCTCCAGGACCTGGCCGCCGCCTTCGGCATTGACACAAAAGAAGCCCACCGGGCCGCTGATGACGCGCGGGTCTGTATGGAAGTGTTTACAGCCTGTGTAAAACAGATAAGGAGGACATCATGATACATACAACATCTGCCCCTTGTGCCAGGGCCGGTGGCATCAGGCGTAAGGCAAGGGGCCTCCCCGCCCTCTGCCTGGCGCTCGTTTTTCTCCTCATGTCCTGTTCCATCAACCGCATGGCCATGAGAAAGGCGGCGGACCTCTTGAGCGCCGGGGGCAGCGCCTCGGCGTTTACCGAAGACAACGATATTGAACTTGTGGGGGACGCCCTTCCCTTTGCCATAAAAATGTACGAGACCCTTCTCGCCGGCAACCCTGACCACGGGGGGCTGCTTCTTACCACCGGTTCCCTCTTTATCATGTACGCCAACGCCTATGTCCAGGGTCCGGCGGAAATGCTCGGCGGCGAATACTACCTCGAAAAAGAAGCGCAGCTTAAAAGGGCCAAGTATCTCTACCTCCGGGGAGCGGCCCTGCTCTACCGGGCACTGGACAACAAGTATCCGGGCTTCCAGGCCGCCGGCGGGGAGACCATAGGCGAATACCTTGCCCGGATGAAAAAGGACGATGTCCCCCTGCTCTACTGGACTACCGCGGGCGTACTTTCGGCCTATTCCCTTGATGTCTTTGATTTTGAACTGGGAGAAAAGATACTGTCCCTTTCGGCCATGATGGGAAGGGCCTATGAGCTTGACCCTGACTTCAACATATCGGCCATTGATGAATTTTACATTCTCTTCTACGCTTCCCTGCCCGAAGTCCTGGGCGGCGACAGGGACAAGGCTAAATTTCATTTTGAAAGGGCCCTGGAAAAAACCAGGGGACATTCGGCGGGTCCCTATGTGGCCTATGCCCAGGCCCTGTGCGTCCCCGTCCAGGATTACGATGGCTTTAAGGAAAACCTGGAAAAAGCCCTGGCCGTTGACGAAAACGCCGAGCCGTCCATACGGCTTATGAACGCATTGGCCAGGAGAAAGGCCCAATTTCTTCTTGACAATGACTATAATTATTTTTCGTTTTTACCTGCCCGGTATGAAGAATGGTAAGGAGTACTCATGAAGCATAACAGACTGCGGATCGCGGCGCTTTTTCTTTTATGTCTCGGTCCCGTAACGCTTTTTGCCCAGCGTGGCCGTTCCCAGGGCGGCGGTATCGAGATAAAACTCGCCTCGCCGGTTCCCGAAAATTCCCTCTGGGGAACGAGCCTTAACCGCATTGCCGCCGAATGGACAAGAATCTCAGGCGGCCAGGTCAGGGTGCGGGTGCTTCACGGCGGGACCGAGGGCGGCGAGGCGAAAATGCGCTCGTCCCTTGACGCCAACCAGATACAGGCCGCCGTCTTTACCACCTTCGGCCTCAGCGCCATCAATCCGGCAATCATCACGGTAAGCTGCCCCTTCCTCATCCGCGACGACGCGGAGCTTGACCTTGTCATGCGGGAAGTCCAGGGCGATTTTGAGGCGGCAATCAGCGGCACGGACTATGTGATAATAGCCTGGTCCAGAGCGGGCTGGGTCAATATTTTTTCCCGGGACCCGGTCTTTGTTCCCGATGATTTACGGCGGCAAAGGCTTGCCACAAACGCGGACGCCAGCGACCTTAATACTGTTTTCAAAACAATGGGCTTTCAGCTTGTAGAAACAGACATCGTTGATGTGGCCCCCAAGATGGCAAGCGGGGCCATTACCGCGGTGTACCAGAGCCCCTCGGCGGTGGCGGCCTACAGGCTTTACACCAGTCTCAGGAATATGGCTTCCATCAATATAGCGCCTTTTCTCGGCGGCATAGTGATGAACAGGGTTACCTGGGAAAGAATCAACCCCCAGCAGCGGGAGGAGATGCTCAGGGTAACGCGGCGTATAGCCGCCGATCTTGACGCCTCCATGCAGAGGACCGACACGGATGCCCTGCGTGTCATGAGCCGTTCTGGTCTGGTCATTAACCGCCTCAACGCGGCCCAGGAACAGATATGGGCCGATGAGGTCGGAAGGGCCATGCCCAGCCTTTTGGGAAGCATCTTTGACCGGGACATATACCAGAAAATAGACGCCATAGTGAGGCGCTACCGGAGCGGGCAGCACTGATGGAAAACGGCGAAAACACCCTGCGGGGCGGGGGCCTGGGGGGACTCCTGTCCCGGATCGAACACGGCGTCTGTTACGCCGCCCTCGTCCTCCTTGCCCTTGTTCCCGTACTGGAAGCCCTGCTCCGCCAGTTTTCCCTGACCATTTCGTCTTCCAGGGCCCTTACGACCCACATGTTCCTTGTTCTTGGCCTTTTTGCCGCCATGATCACCACAAAATCAAAGGAACATATTTCCATCGCCGTGGTTCAGTACATAAAGAACGAAAAACTAAAAACCCTGCTGAATCTTATAAGCGGTTTTCTTTCGTCCTTTCTTCTCATCATTCTTGCCTGGAATTCGGCGGTGTTTCTCCGCTACAGCCTTTCAGGCCGCCTGGCGGGTCTTATCCCCAGCAGGGTTTTCGCCCTGGCCATGCCCATAGCCTACACGGTCATGGCCCTGCGCTTTTCCCTTGCCCTGCCGTGGAAAAAGGCCAGGCCCTTTCTTTGCGCCCTGCCCCTGCTTTTGGGAACGGCCTGCGCCCTGCCGGCCATCGCCAAGCTGATATGGGGTTTTAATCCGCCTGAGCCTTTTTTGTCCTCTCTTGATT
>JAIRXO010000099.1 GCA_031268255.1 Spirochaetaceae bacterium | reverse complement strand
AAAATCTCCAGCGGGAGGATTTTTCGCCCGAAGAAATCAACGCCGCCACAAAAGAACTCAACAGGCTTAAATATCCGGGTCCGGTGAGAAAAATCCTTAACGCCCTGGTACGCCTGGTAAAGAAACTGTTTAGAATTGACCAGTAACGCAGATGGAGCCGCAAAGCGGTGTTTTTTAGCGGAATCCGTTCTATTAAGTTGAAGGTATCCAGCAACTCTATTGAAAAAACACCCCATAAAAAAGTACTATGTCCTATATAATGAAAAATTTTGTTCATTCGTTGCAGCGTTCTGTCGAAAAAATCATCTCGAAAATGGGCCTCGGCATGAGGGCCAAATTGATTATTATATTTGTCATTATAAAAGTCATTCCCCTTTTACTGCTCACCTTTATGGCCTGGCGTCAGGCGGTCAATCTGGGCAGGGAATTAAACCGCCGTACCCAGGAACTGACCGTCAGGGCAAACGAGGCCCTGGCCGAACTGGGGAGCATGGCGGTAGAAGATTCTGTAGCCGCCCTTAACAGTTCGGCCACAGAACAGATTGAAAGGGCCAGTACGGATACGGCAAAGCGGGTGGCTGATTTTCTCTACGACAGGGACAGGGATATACTTTATGCCGCCGGCCTCGAACCGGACGAAGATGCCTACAGGCATTTTCTCTCTTACAAGACAGGCAGTCTCATTAAAAAGCGGGAATGGGTTCTTGACGGCCAGGGAAGCTCCTGGGTTCCCAGCGAGCCTCTCCCCACAGGCGGCTATTCTCCCTCTACCAATCCCGAAAACGACACCAACTACCATAACCTTCCCCGCATACTCTGGGAGACCGAAGAGCGGCCCCTGTATCTTGAAATGACCTATGTGGACCTTAACGGGAACGAACTGGTTAAAATAACCAGCTCAGACCAGATGAGCGGCGTCAAGAAAAACGTCTCCTCAAGGCTCAACACCTATGTAAAAGCCGAAACCTACTTTGCCGATCTTAAAAACCTCAAGCCCGGCGAGATATATGTTTCCGAAGTGACAGGCGCCTATGTGCGCTCCCGCCTTATCGGCATGTATACCCCGGAGAGCGCCGCCGCCAGGGGCCTTGCGTTTACCCCCGAAGAAGAAGCCTATGCCGGAAGGGAAAACCCCAACGGCAGGCGCTTTAAGGGCATTATACGCTGGGCCGCCCCGGTGGTACGGAACGGCGCCGTGGCAGGTTATGTTACCCTGGCCCTGGATCATGATCACATCATGGAATTTACCGATCACATAACGCCCATGAACGAGCGTTATGTGGAAATGCCCAGCGCCTATGAGGGAAACTACGCCTTTATCTGGGACTATAAGTGCAGGAGCATCTGTCATCCCCGGCATCATTCCATAGTGGGCTATAACAGCGAAACCGGGGAGCCTGAAATCCCCTGGCTCGAAGAAGATATTTACAACGACTGGCAGGCATCGGGTCTTTCTTATGTTGAATTTATCAAAGACGTGCCTGTTTTTCAGGGCCAGAGCCGGGACAAAAAACCGGCTCCATCTCTTACCGCCGCCGGCCTTGTGGGCCTTGATGGCCGGTATCTGAATAACGCCCCCCAGTGTATAGGCTGGTTTGACCTTACCAGGGAAGGCGGCTCAGGCTCCTTTCTTATACTGTGGAGCGGCATCTGGAAACCCAATACCGCGGCTACCATTCCCTACTATACTGGCCGTTACGGGGCAAGCAAGCGGGGCTTTGGCTTTGTGGCCATAGGAGCGGGACTTGAGGATTTCCAGAGGCCGGCGCGGCAGACCGAAGAAGCCCTCAACACGATTATAACCAATACCGGCAATGACCTTTCGATGGCGTCCAATGATACCCGAGGGGCCATCACCTCGAATCTCATCAGCACAACCCTCAGGCTTGTTGTTTCAGCGGGCCTCATGATACTCCTCGTGGTGTTCATCGCCATCTGGATGGCTTCGGTGTTTACGGAAAGCATCACCAGTCTTATCCAGGGCATTTCCCGTTTCCGCTCAGGCGAGCGGCACTTCCGCTTTAACGCCAGGGTCAAGGACGAACTGGGAACCCTCGCCGATTCGTTTGACGAAATGGCCGACAGCCTGGTGGAAAGCGACCGGGGCCCGCTGATAATCACCGGCATGGACGGCAGGGTAATTTACGCCAACGATATGGCGCTCCAGGCGGTCGGCAAGGATCTTTCTTCCCTTCTGGGCGCCCATTACAGCGAAATCAGCATCTATCCCCATGATTCCGTATACGATCCGGTAAGCGCCCTCAAGGAGGGACGGGAGCCCGAAATATTCTACCTGGAAAAAGCAAAACGCCATTTTAAGGGAGCCGCGACCTACCTTACCAGCAAGGAAGGAAAAAACATAGGGTACATCATCACTTCCGCCGACGTTACCGAAATAATTGAACAGCAGAAGAAAACCGCCGAACAGAAAGTCCTGCTGGATACTATTTTTGCCTCCTCGCCTGATCTGATATGGTATCATGACGGCAGCAGTTTCCTGGCGGCCAATCCCCGTTACGCGTCATTCGCGGGCGTCGGTCCGCTGGACCTCATAGGCAGGGATGTACGAGAAGTTATCCCTCAGGACTATCTTGATCGCTTTATGGAAAGCAGCGGGCAGGCCGTAGAATCACAGCAGCCCTTATATATCGAAGAAAACCTTAAATTTGCCGACGGCCATGAGGAAGTTCTGGATACGGTGATCACGCCCATTTTTGACGGCGACGGCAGCCTGGTGGGGGTTCTGGGCTACGGGCGGGATGTAAGCGCCAGGGTCGCCATAGAAAAAAAACTCCGCAGCACCCAGCTTGAACTGGAAAAGGCCGTCCTTGACGCAAACAACGCGAACGCCCACAAGGGAGATTTTCTGGCCCGCATGAGCCACGAAATCAGAACCCCCATGAACGCCATCATAGGCATGACCGGCATAGTGCGGAAAAAACTTGCCGATCCTGACTTTAATATGGAACAGGTTCATTCGGACATACGGCAGATAGAGACTTCTTCCCAGCACCTCCTGGGACTGCTTAACGACATACTGGACATATCCAAAATAGAGGCGGGAAAAATCGACATAAGCGAAGAAGCGGTGGATTTCTTCAAACTTGCCAATACGGTGGCTACCATCATCAGGCCCCGCTGCGACGAAAAAAGCATTGTCTTTAATACATTTTTCAGCCTCACGCCGCCTGCCCTGTATACCTGCGATTCGCTGCGCCTCAGACAGGTGCTGATAAATCTCCTCGGCAACGCGGTAAAATTTACCCCCGAAGGCGGAACCATTGATTTTACCATCGCCGAAAAGGAAAAGAAGGGGAACAAAACAACGCTCTATTTTTCCGTCAGGGATACGGGCATAGGTATATCGGAAGCATCCCTTGCGGCCCTCTTCCGTCCCTTTGAACAGGCCAACAGCCAGATAGCAAAACGTTACGGAGGAACAGGGCTCGGCCTCGCCATATCGCGGAGCATAGTCCAGCTTTTCGGCGGGGAAATCAGCGTCAGGACAAAAGAAGGCGAAGGAAGCCTTTTCAGCTTTGAGCTGTCCCTTGAGTCCGTATCCGCCGGAGAAGAAGAAACACCCGCCGCCGAGGACGCCGCGGGCAAACTCAGCGGCAAGAGGGCCCTGCTTGTTGATGACGTAATCATAAACCGCGTCATCGCCATGAACCTTCTTGAACATACCGGCATGGCCATTGACGAGGCTGACGACGGCATAAACGCGGTAAACATGTTTGCCGCCTCGGAACCCGGAACCTACGACATAATTTACATGGACGTGCAGATGCCCAACATGAGCGGCTATGAGGCGTCAAGGGCCATACGGGACCTTGACAGAAGCGACGCAAAGACCGTACCCATAGTGGCGGTTACCGCCAACGCCTTTAAGGATGATATAGACAAAGCCATACAGGAAGGCATGAACGCCCACCTTGCCAAACCCATGGAAGCCGACAAACTCATTGATGTAACCTTTAGGCTCCTTGGCCTGCGTCAGGCGCCGCCGCGCTGACCTGACTATTCGGGGAATACCGACAGGTCTTCCTTCTTCGTTGTTAAAACCGCAAAGGTACTGGTATTGTTGACACCCGCCTCGGTTCGCATCTTTGCGATAATCGCTTCCATGCTCTTTATCGATTTGGTAACAATCTTGAGTATGTATTCATATTGGCCGGTTATTCTGTGGCATGCAAGAATATCAGGACAGGCTTCAACGAATTTGGTAAAGGTGGCATCGTTGGATATAGAATGGTTGTCGAGTTGTACCAGGCAAAAGCAGACAAAATCCTTCCCGAATTTTTCTGGATTCAATATAGTGGAGTAGGATTTGACATAACCGCAGTTCTCAAGTTTTTGCAGACGGGTACGGACAGCGGGGGTTGAAAGAAAAATAGTCTCACTGAGCTCGGTTAAAGTAATCCGCGCGTTTTTTGTGAGGGCTATCAATATTTTTTTATCTATATCATCCATACATTACACCTGGTATTATTCTAACATATATTTATGGAATTTGTACGAATTGTGAAAAAAAACAGCTAACATCATGGTAAAGTTTTTGGGGCAAATCAATTACAAATTTAAAGGGTTTTCGTACTTAGGCTTTATAATTTGTGTTTTTATTTTTTTATGTGGACATCTTTCATAACCATAATGCAATCATAATAAGACTATTTCAATTTTATAGGGAGAAGAAAAGATGATTGTCGGATTGGTGAAAGAGATAAAAAACCAGGAGATGCGGGTCGGTTTGACTCCCGGCGGGGCAGCGGCCTACGCGGTGGCCGGACACAGGGTTTTAATAGAAACCCATGCCGGATCGGGTTCCGGCTTTTCCGATGACGAATACCGGAGCGCCGGGGCTCAGATTCTGTCCTCCGCCGGGGAGGTTTGGGATACCGCGCAGATGATTGTGAAGGTCAAGGAACCTGTCCAATCCGAATACCAGTATCTAAAGGAAAATCAGATCGTCTATACATACCTCCATCTGGCCGCGGACAGGCCCCTTACGGATGCCCTGCTCAAGGCTAAAACTCAGGCGCTCGCGTATGAAACCATCACCGATGCCTCAGGCGCCCTGCCCTGCCTGGCTCCCATGAGTACCATAGCCGGCAGGATGGCCGTGGCCGAAGGGGCAAAATACCTCGAAACCACCTTTGGCGGCAGGGGCGTGCTCCTGGCCGGCGTTCCGGGGGTAGAGCAGGGCAGGGTCGTCATCATAGGCGCCGGAACCGTGGGCATGGAAGCCTGTAAAATCGCGGCCGGCCTTGGCGCCCAGGTAACTATCATTGACATTAACCTGAAGCGCCTGGCCTATCTTGACGATATATTCGGCAACAGGATTCAAACCCTGTACAGCAGCCCCGCCAATATCAGGGCGGCCATATCCGGGGCCGATATAGTAGTAGGCGCGGTACTGATACCCGGCAAGAAAGCGCCCCAGTTGGTACAAAAGGCGGATCTCGCGCTTATGAAGAAGGGGAGCGTACTGGTTGATGTGGCTGTGGACCAGGGCGGCTGCTTTGAGACGACCAGGGCCACCACCCACCAGGAGCCGACTTTTATTGACAGCGGCATTGTGCATTACTGTGTGGCCAATATGCCCGGGGCGGTGGCGAGAACCTCAACCCTTGCCTTAACCAATACCACCCTGATTCCGGGGCTCACAATCGCCGCCCAGGGCCTGGCCGCGGCGCTCAGGGCAGACGAACACCTGAGAAACGGACTCAATACCTGTAACGGTCACTGTACCTACAGGGGAGTCGCGGAAACATTTGGCATTCCGTATGTTCCGGCACTGGAGGCGGTATAATCATGGCGAATAACGAACGCATTGACGCAATGAAGATCATGTCCGCGAAAATACGCATAGAAACGATTCATCAAATGACCGAAATCGGGTTTGGGCATATTGGTGGGAGCATGTCCATAGCTGATGTACTCGGGGTACTCTACGGCGGCGTTATGCGCCTTGAACCGGAAAACCCCGGCTGGAAAGACAGAGATTACTTGGTTTGTTCTAAAGGACATGCCGGCCCCGCAGTTTATGCGGCCCTTGCGTTGCGGGGATACTTCCCTATGGATTGGCTAAAAACCCTTAACCTGCCCCGGACCAATCTCCCCAGCCACTGCGACCGGCTCAGGACGCCGGGGATTGACATGACCACCGGTTCCTTGGGGCAGGGCTTGTCCGCCGCCGCGGGTATAGCCCTGGGCAACCGTATTGACAACAGGGATAACTACACCTATGCGATTATGGGTGACGGGGAATGCGAAGAAGGCCAGATTTGGGAAGCGGCCATGACGGCGGGCCATTACAGGCTTTCCCATCTGATAGCTTTTGTTGATTATAACGGTATGCAGATTGATGGTCCTGTGGAGATGGTCAATAATATTACCAATTTTGCGGAACGGTTCAGCGCCTTCCGCTGGCATGCCCAGGAAGTTGACGGCCATAATGTCGCCGCCATTGATGAGGCCATCACAAAGGCGAAGGCCGTAGAGGATAAACCTTCTGTCATTGTGCTGAAAACAGTAAAAGGACAGGGCTGTGCCTATGTGGTTTCCATGTCCTACAACCATCACATTCCCATGCCCAAGGATAAGCTGGAAGAATCACTTCGTATTCTGGAAGCAGAAGTCAAATCCTATGCTGGTAGGTAAGGAAAGGGGTAATACTATGGCGTTTACGGTCGTGTTTGACGGCGGTTATGATGAACTGCCTCATAAAGATTATTATGCCGCGGCCCTGAAGGACCTGTTGGAAAAAAACCCACAGGTAGTAGCGGGCGACGCGGATATTGCGATGGGACTTTTTGGTCCCGATTACTATGAATTAAGAAAGAAATACGGCGACAGGTTCTTTGATGTGGGTATACAGGAGGCGAATTTGGTTGGCGTCGCTGCGGGACTCTCCGTAACCGGCAAAATTCCCTACATCCATTCCTTTTCGCCCTTTATGAGCCGCCGGGTTTATGATACTGTTTTTATTTCCCTGGCCTATGCCAAACTGAACGCCAGGCTTTACGGAAGCGATCCCGGCATAGTCGCGGGCTATAATGGCGGAACCCACATGTCTTTTGAGGATGTGGGCATAATGCGGGGTATTCCCGGCATTACCATTATTGATATAACTGACGGCGTTATGCTGGATTTTGTCTTGCGGGACAGCGCGGAAAAATACGGGCTCTTTTACATCAGAGGCGGGAGGAGTTTTAAGTCCGTAAAAATTTACGGGCCCGGTTCCGCCTTTACCTACGGCAAGGCCAATCTGCTGCGGGAAGGCAGCGATGTCACCATTATCGCTAGCGGCATCATGGTCGAAAAGGCCATGCACGCGGCGGAACAATTAAAGGCCGGCGGCGTTTCCGCCCGGGTGGTGGACATCTTTACCATTAAACCTCTTGACGAGGAATATATCCTAAGGTGTGCTGAAGAAACCGGAGCAATCGTGGTGGCCGAAAACCACCGGACGGCGACCGGCCTGTCAGCCGCGGTAGCCGGTGTAGTGGCCCAGGCGGGGATAGGCATACCCTTTGCCTCTGTCGGGGTAGGTGATGAATTTGGCCAGGTTGGCTGCGAAAAAGATCTCGCAGCCTATTATAAGCTGACGATGGAAGAAATTGCCGCTAAGGCGCAGTTTGTTACTGGCAAAAAAAAGATATGACAGTGATGCCTGGAGGAGAGGAAATGGAGACATACAAGTATTCAAAAAGTTCCGCGCTAATAGCCAGGGCGGAAAAAGTAATTCCCAAGGGTATCTATGGGCATCTGGGAGCGGCATATTTAATTCCCAATGAAGCCTATCCCCTGTTTTCCGAACGTACCCAGGGCGCCCACTTTTGGGATGTGGACGGGAACAAATTTCTGGACTATATGTGCGGCTTTGGCCCGAATATTTTAGGCTATAATGATCCTGATGTGGACGCCGCCGCCTTGGAACAGCTTAAAAAGGAAAACTGTTCTACCAAGCCCACGGAAAAAATGGTCGAATTCGCCGAACTGATGGTAGATACCGTAGACATGGCGGATTGGGCGATGTTTTGTAAAAACGGCGGGGATGTAACCAACCTTGCCCTGCTCATTGCCCGGGCCGCGACAGGGCGCAGAAAGGTAATACTCGTCAAGGGTAATTACCATGGCGTGAGTCCCTGGATGCAGACAATGGGCCCCGGCCACGGGGGCGTCAGTGCTGAGGATATAGCGGACAATATCTATGTCGACTGGAATAACGCTGATCAGGTTGAGCAGGCTATCCGCGACAATCCGGGGCAGATCGCGTGTTTTATGTCCACCCCCTATTGGCATCCGGCGATGGCGGATAATCACCTGCCTGTTGACGGGTACTGGCGGAAAATCCGCAAATTGTGTACCGACAATGGGATTGTTCTGGCCATTGACGATGTCCGCTGCGGTTTCCGTATGGATATTGCCGGTTCGGATAAATACTTTGGCTTTAAAGCGGATCTCCTGTGCTTTTGCAAGGCCCTGGCAAACGGCTGG
>JAIRXO010000095.1 GCA_031268255.1 Spirochaetaceae bacterium | reverse complement strand
GTACTCCGAAGGAATTGATAAATTGACGCATGGTGGACACCTGTACATATAAGTAAGATGAAGAGAAATGGGATTTTAGTCAAGAACAAGGGATGGCGCCATCAGGGCAACAGCATTTGCTTTTTTAACATCAAATTATCCTCAAGACCGTCATTTTCTTGAAGAAAAAATAACCACGAACCTCACGAACCATCACGAACATAAGGGAAAAATCTGAATATTGAACGAGAAGTTCGTGCTCTCCCCCGCGCAAGCAGGTTCTTGGTGTGGTGCTATCCGCATAGCGGATAGCTTGTGGTTAATCTCTTGAATTTCCTGGTAATTTTCCGGGATGAGAAAGTAAAGGCAGGAACCCTGATGGCGCTGCCGCCGTCAAACAACCGGCCCCTAGAACATGGCGCTGCCCCCGCAGAGAACCCAGCTTGCCAGAATCGCCGTCAGGAAGGAGCCGGTCCAAACAAGGCCGCTCCGGCGGTAGAGCCAGGTAGACAGGAAAAAGAACGCCGCGAACTGGGGGATAAGCAGGATCAGCACCGACAGAAAGGGGCCGCCAAAAAGGGGCGAAAAGAGCAGGTCCGCGCCGGGGCCGAGCCCCAGAAAGAAGGGGATATACTCGATAAGGACAATGAGAAACACGCCCCCCAGCATGACCAAAACACTGTACCCCCACCAGGCAAGCTGGGTTGCCGCCGGGGACTTGTATTCGGGAAGCCGGAGCTGTCCGTAGAGTTTTGCCCCCGCGCTGACTGTAAAGAAGGCGGCGTAAAACGGCAGATACACCAAAAACTGGCCGAACCGCCGGGCGTTCAGGGGCTTGAAAAAGGGCCAGATAAACCGGAAGTCAAGCCGGAAAAGGCCGCTGCTTGCGGTGGTAAAAAGGTACATCATCCCCGCAAGGATAAAGGCCGCCAGCGCCGATTTACCGATCAGGGACCAGTTAATCCGCCCCGGCTCATTCTTCCCCGCCAGACCCAGGTCCCGGAGACTTACGCCCATCCGCCGCCCTTCGCCCTTTTTGTACCAGTGGATCAGCATGAAAAGAGACACCAGCATGAGGAAGGTCAGCCAGGTGATAAACCCGTTCCCCACGGTCATGCGGAATATATCTTCCGGCGCCGGTATGAGGCCGTGGCCGAGCTGGCAGAGAAAGGGGAAGGTGAGGCCGCTGAGGAGGATCGAAACGAGGATGGTCGTCCGCCGGCTTTTGGGAGCGAGGAGCCGGGGATGTTCCCGTTCCAGGGGCTGGACCAGGGAACCGAAGAATTTGATCCGCGAGAGAATAAGAAAGCCCGGAAGCGTAGAGAGAAGGGCGGCCAGCATGGCGGCAAGAACCAGCGTTTCCTTGATCATGTAGATATGATCCGAATCGGCCAGAGCGGTTTGGGCTCCCAGCGCGCCGGTAAACCAGTACATGGCGGCGCTTAGGGCATGGCCGTCGTGGGTCGTCAGGCGGTGGTTGTTCTGAATCAGTTCCATACGGCGGGCGCTGCCATCGCTGAAGGTCCCGTAGGTTCTGTTCCATTCCACCGACGCATCCTGGCCCATAAAGTCATGGTACCGGAGGGGCGTTTGTTCAAGGCCCAACACCTGGGGCTTAAAATCCCGGAAATAATCAAATTCATCCCACCGGGCCTGAAGCAGCAGGACATTGTTAAACTGATAGCGGCCGCGGTCGTAATATTCGGGGATGAGCATTTCGCCGCACTGAAGCGCAATGGCCCGGTGGCCGGGAAACGCGGCACCCACAGACCAGGCGGCCCAGGTGCCCATAGAGTGACCGGTAATGCCGATCCGGGAACTGTCCACCAAGGGAAGGTCCGCCAGATACTGATACGCCGCCTTGCCCCCCATAGAGCTGTCAACCAGTCCCAGGGAAATATCCGGCCGGAAGAAGTCGAGGACGCTGAAGGTCATCATAACGAGGAAACGCCGGGGGCCGGAAACAGGTTTATCCAGATTGGTGAGTTTACGGCTCCCCCAGCCCCGGCCGCGCATTCCCGGTTCGGTATAGCCGTGCCCGTAGAGATCCACCGAAAGGGCGGCGATCCCCCGGCGGGCCAGTTCAATGCCGTAGGCCGCGCTGGTTTCCCGGTCGTTCTGGTAGCCGTGCATCACCAGGACAGCCGGAACCGGATGGGCCGCGTCCGCTCCGGCGGGCATATACAGCTTATAGCCGATCCGGGCCGCGGCGATAGGCTTGCCCCCCGGCCCCGAGGGCAGCGTTCCCGGCGCGGCGGCCTCCTGCGCCGGCGGCCAGGGAGCCTCAAAAAAACCGGAACTGACCCGCAGGGCGCCAAACCCGGTCTGTACCCATGCGGCAAGACCGGCGGCCAAAAAAGTTACGGCAGCGCATACCGCCAGAGCGGCCAAGGGTTTCGCAAGTTCTTTCATATATAATAAGGATTATCAATACTGAAACGCGAAATTGTCAACTCACAGGAAAAGCTTGTTGAAAAGCTCAATGGCAGGGCTCAAGTTTTCCGGGCGCAATAGGCCTGAATGGCCCGCCTCGTTGAATCAAAGGCCAGCTCGTCCATAACAACCTCTCCGGGCCGCACAAAACGAACCCCGGCGATTTCGCCTTCCGCCAGGCGGAGGTCTTTTTCAGCGAGCCCCGGCGCGGAAAGGGTAAAAAAGAGATCGCAGGTGTTATAGAGGATGTTTTTGTAGGGGTAGGTGTTGGGGAAAGAGGCGAAAAGGGTAAAAGCTTCACGATCCGGCAGGGAGGGCTCCCAGCCGATTTCTTCCCGGAGTTCCCGGCGGAGCCCTTCCAGCGCGCCTTCGCCGGG
>JAIRXO010000067.1 GCA_031268255.1 Spirochaetaceae bacterium | reverse complement strand
GGCACTATCCTCGGACATATACAGACATCGTGCCTCCCGCCGACAACCAGGTCCCTTTCCCTGCCATCCCGGCCCACGGTTTTCTGCGGCACGGAGACCGAGGGCGTAGGTTTTACCGCTATGGTAAATTCCAGGGGACTTCCTGTCGAAAGCCCGCCAAGTACGCCGCCGGAATTATTTGAACCAAAGGCCGCCCGGGGCGTCCGGCATACCGGATCAGGCGCAAGCGGCGCGGCCCCAGCTTCGGCCCCCGCTTCTCTTGCGCGTAACAGAGGATCGTTACACTCTGAACCCGATAACGCCGCGGCGGCAAAGCCTGAGCCAAATTCTATACCCTTTACCGCGCCTATGGAAAGCATGGCCAGAGAAAGGAGCGCGTCGAGTTTTTCAAACACCGGCGATCCCATGCCGGGAGCCAGCCCTTCCACACGGCAGGACACCAGCCCGCCCGAACTGTCCCCATGCGCCTTACGTTCCCCGATAATGGCCAAAGATGCCCCGGCGCTTTCGGCGCAGGGCATACGGAGGGCGTTCTTCTCTATCTCCCCGATGTCAAAACCGTCTTCCCCCCACTTGGGCGCGCTTATTCCGGCCGCCGCCGAGGTCCAGGCCAGGACCGAGACACCGTAGCGCCTGAGCAGGGCCTTTGCCACCGCGCCGGCGGCGACCCTGCCGGCGGTTTCCCGCCCCGATGTCCTGCCCCCTCCCCGGTGATCCCGTATGCCGTACTTCATCTCCCAGGTCCAGTCCGCGTGTCCGGGCCGGTACAGGTCTTTAAGTTCATCATAATCGCCTGAGTTCTGGTTTGTGTTTCTGATTACTATGGCAATGGGCGTGCCCAGGGTTTTCCCCTCAAAAATTCCCGAAAGAATTTCGGGCCTGTCATCCTCTTTCCGCCCGCTGGAAGGCCCTCCCCCTCCGGGACGGCGGCGCCTTGTTTCCCGTTCTATATCCTCAAGACTCAGATCAATACCGGCAGGACAGCCGTCAACAACGCAGCCCACCGCCGGACCATGAGACTCTCCGAATGTTGTAACGGTAAACCATTTACCCAGGGTATTCCCGGCCATATCATCCTCCATCCTGACAAAATCATTCTATGTTTTTTTGCGGCAAAAGGGTATACTCCCCTGCATGAATATTGCCTTTGGTCATACAAACATGGACCTGGACTGCTTTGGCTCCCTCATCCTCATCAAGCGTATGTTCCCTGACTTTACCCTGGTACGGAGCAACCTCATTCATCCGGCGGCGCGGAACATCTACGATTTTTACAGCGAGTATTTTGAATTTCTTGAACCATCGGAACTGGAAGGCCGGAGCATAGACCGTATCATCATCGTCGACACCTCACGGGCCGAACGGGTAAAAGAGTATTTCAGCCATATACGGAATTCGGACCCCGAAATTACCGTCATCGACCACCACCCCCGGGATTCAGCCGACATCCTCGGCGCCCAATACCAGGGCATGCTCCTTGGTTCAAATACCTCGTACCTCGGCAAACTTGCCAGGGAGCAGGGCGTAAAACTCCGGGCAGAGGAAGCCACCATAGCCCTTACGGGAATTTACGCCGACACCGGACAACTTATCTACGAGAATGTCAGACAGGAAGATTACCAAGCCGCCGCGTACTGCCTGGAAATGGGCGCGTCGCTCAAACTGGTAAAATCGTTTCTTGAGACCATAAAAGAGGACCGCCAGATGACGGCGCTTCACGAACTGCTCCGCACCGGCGCCGTACATGACATACAGGGACATTCCATACTGATAAGCTACCTTGAACTTGACGAAAACATCCCCGGCCTCGCGGCGGTGGTAGAAAAAATCATGTCCCTGGAAAACCCCGACGCCTATTTCGCCCTGTTCTTCATCCCGAAAAACCACACCGCCCTCCTCATCGCCAGAAGCCAGAAACCGAGGATAGACCTCCACGAACTGCTTTCAGCCTTCGGCGGCGGCGGCCACCAGATGGCCGGTTCGGCAAAACTGGAATGCCGGGACGGCAGGGCCTTTTTGCAAGAATTTACCGCGTACCTCGAAAAATCCCTGACCCCGGCAACCAGAGTCAGGGACATAATGACCAGGAACATACACAGCATCAGCGAGAGCGCCTCCCTGCTTGAGGCATCCCGCCTCCTTGAGTCAATAGAGCAGACCGGAGTTCCGGTGCTTGACCCAGGCGGCGCCCTGTGCGGCTTTATCAGCCTCAGGGATATTATGAAAGGAAGAAAAGCCTCACTCATGCAGGCGCCGGTCAAAGCCTTTATGACCAGGAACCCGGTTATCTCCGACGGCTCCCATACCATGCGCGAAATAGAAAGGATTTTCTTCAAATACCGGATCAGCCACCTTCCCGTAGTTGAGGAAGGAAAACTCTCCGGCCTTGTAACCCGCTGGGATTACCTTGAGTACAAAAAGAACCAGATGGACTCAGGCGGCAACGCGCTGTAACACCGGACGCGGACCGCGCAGCAATAGCGCAACGCCAGGGCGCCGCTAACGCGACGCTAGCGCAGGGTAAAACGGAGCCCCGCGGCAAAACGCCAGCCCTCGATGGCAGGCAGATCCTCGCCGCTCCAGACCTTGTACAGGGGGAACCAGGCGCGCAGATCAAAACCCAGAAGGAATTTCTGGCTCGCCGCGAAATCCATACCCGCCCCGGCAACAGGAAAAATCCAGCGGCCCTGACCCCAAAAATACGAAGCGGTGCGGGACGTTTCCGCCGAGGCGTCGTCCCTGTCCGCGCCCTCAAGACCACCGGCAATGAGACAGAGCCTCAGGTCCGCGGAAAGCCCGCCGTACACCCTGAACCACATTGAAGAACTGATCTCCCGGCGGTACAGAGCCTGGAACCCCAGTATGGAACCAACGACCCTGGTCGAACGGTTTTCCTCGGCATAAGGATACGGCCACTTAGCGCCGTCGGGGAAACCGTAGTGGGTAGTGTAAAAATCAAGAGAAGCCTCAAGAAAAAGACGCTCCCCAAAAGGATGAGCCGCCGAAACACCAAGAGAACCCAGTATAGGCATGGGGTCCCCCTCAAGACCGTTGTCCTCGGGAATCACCAGCACCGAACCCTTAAACGACCACACAAGGCCGCCGAAAAAACCCTGGGCAAAAATGGCCGGAACAGCACACCCGAGGAACAGGAACACCAAAACCATACGGCGAAAGCCGGAACTTTTCATATTACCAGTATAACCCAAAACGGACCGTTTGTCAGGACTTTTCCCCAACAGACAACACGGAAAAGAAGAATTTTGAAGGGGGGCCTGTTTCCTTACCTGCCCCTGCGTATAAAGACCTGAGCGCCCGGCCCCCCGCCCAATAACAGCGCGCAAGCTAGCGCAGCGCGTCCCGGTAATAATGTAGCATGGCGTAGGCCAGATAAAGTCCCCGGTATGCCGTCGTGCCTCGAAGGGCCGCCTACGCTCCAGCCCTGCACTCCGGTCGATATGTCCGCACCTGCGGCGCATCCATATCTCCCTCCGTTTGGTCTTCTGCTACCCCCCCCATATAAGGAATTTTAGTTGCTATATCAGTAGGGAATAGAATAAGGAAAGCAATGATAAATTTTTTCGCGGTTAATTAAATGAGAAAAAGTCAAGGAAGTTTCATTTCGTATTGAAGGTTTTGTACCCCATCTGTCGCAGTAGTTCAAGGCCATCCCGTGCATTGGCATAGTTGGGATCGATACGCAGGGCCTGTTCCCAGTCCATCCTGGCGCGCCGGTAGTCCCCTTTATAGTAATACGCACCGCCCCGGTTGTAATACGCCCACGCATCATCCGGGTCCAGCCGTATCGCCTGGCTGTAGTCCGCAATGGCACTGTCGTAGTCCCCTTTCATGGCATACGCAAGGCCGCGGCTACCATACGCCCACGCATCATCCGGGTCCAGCCGTATCGCCCGGTCAAAGT
>JAIRXO010000006.1 GCA_031268255.1 Spirochaetaceae bacterium | reverse complement strand
GGCGGTCATGATTGCCGCCAGATACGCGGCCATGCAGGCCGCTGCGGGCAACAAACCCGAGCGGACCCTGATCTTTGTCCTTGACGGCGGCGAAGAATCTGGCATGTACGGCGCCAATACCGCGGCTGCGTATTTTACCAGCCGGGGAATAGCCGACAAGGTAAAGGCCGTATTCCATACCGACAGCAATATGTCCAGGCCAAGCGCAACCGCAATTGTTCCAGCCCTCCGCATAACCTGGGGTGCGGTATTTGAGTCCCTGAACCTCAGGACCAGTCTGCCCCGTTCTACCCACAATACCACTCCCGGTCATACGGCCTTTGGCAACCCGACCAATATAAGCGCCGCTGCTTCTGCCGGTCTGGATTATTACAATACCAGGCCCAGGACCGACAGCGCGGCGTGGAACGACGCCGATATGCGTGTTGTCATAGATACCAGTATAAGGTGGAATAGTTCAAGCGCGTCACTCTATCATGCGCCGTATTATGACAGGGCGTATAGCGATGATACCATTATTACCGACCTTGGCCTTACCACGGCCGATAATATGTACTGGTTGGCGGCAAATCCGCCTGCGACCCCCTAAGGGGTTTTCCGGGGCTGTCCGAAAAACCGGACCGCCCCGTGCGGTTTGTCTCCTCCTTTGGGGGGTAGGCGTAGACCGAAGGGCTGCGCCGTAGGGGGGCGCGACGATGAGGGCGGCAACGGCGGACGGCGGTGGGGAAATGCGCCCCCCTTAATGGGTTTCCTCATAAAAAGGGGTCATAGTTGATTACGCCGTCCCTGAAGAGCCGCGTCAGTATGTTGTCAAAATAATTTTTAAGGGTTAGGCCCGGGTACTGGAGGCCGTGTTTTCCGGCAAGGGTGTATGCGTAATAGGGGTACACCTGGTAGTCCCGTAAGTCCTTTCCGAAATGGGTTACGGTGGGGATAATTCCGGCCTGTTCTATATAGAGGCTGCCGCCGGATTTGACGAGTTTGACAAAGGCCAGGCCGCCGAGGGCTGTGGGCAGGCGGCGCTGTCCTGACATAAAATTCCCCAGGGAAAAGAAACAGAGGGTTGTGCCGCCGTCAGGGCGCGGCAGGTATTCGAAGGTCTGGAGTACATGGGGATGGTGGCCGAGGATGAGGTCCACGCCCTGTCCGGCAAGAAAAGCGCCGAGCTGTTTTTGGCGGCTGTTGTAGTCGTGCTGGTACTCGTCGCCCCAGTGCATGGATACTACAAGAAAATCACATTTTGGCCGCAGCCGTTTTATGTCCTGTTCCATGAGGTCCGTATCGGCAAGGGCCACAAGGTAGGGTCGTCCGGCGGGGACGGGTATGCCGTTTGTCGCTTCGGTATAGGCGAGAAATCCGGTCCTGATGCCGTTTTTCTCGATAATAACATCTTTGGTTTCCCGTTCTTCGGCGGACCTGAAGATTCCAAGATACTCAACGCCTTCGACGCTGTCCCAGAAGTCCATGGTAGAAAATACCGCGGCGTATCCTTTGTCAAGGATATGGTTTGTGGCCTGGTTGACGACATCAAAGCCGGCTCTGGCAAGGGCCCTGCCGGTTTCCTGGGGGCTGTTGAACAGGGGGTATCCTGAAATGCCAAAACGTTCCCCGGCAAGAAGGGTCTCCTGATTGACAAAGGCTATATCGGCTTTTTCGACAAGGCTTTTGACTCCGGCGTACAGGGAATCGGGGGTTCCGCCGTCTGCCAGGGAGTCTACTACGGTCATGTGGAGGAGGTTGTCCCCGGCGGCAATGAGGGTGAGGCTTGCCGTGGGAAGCACCCTTTCGGACTGGTTTGCCGCTTCAGGCGTTGGGGCGGGAGAGCCGGAAGGGCCGAAACCGGTCCGGGACTTTCCGCCGGGGCAGGAAAAAAAAGAGGCCGCGCATAAAAACAGCAAAACCGTTTTTGCCATAGCCTCTCCCTGTTTGATCTGTTTTGTTTTAGGCCTGTACGCTTTTTTTACCGTGCTTAACCGCTGCCTTACAGGTCTTGCATATTTTTATCTTTGCTTCTCCGGCTTCCTGCTCATAGAGAAGTTTTACATTGTTCCGCCTGCAGACCGGGCACTCGCCCCTGCCGCGGGCAAAAAGTTCGCGTATACCTTTTCCCCTGTGTGCTTTAGACATTGCTTACTCCTTGGCTCCGGCCACGGCGGCCTCTTTGGGCTTGGCGCTTTCTTTGGCCTTGGCTTTTTTATCGCCGGCTTTCTTTTCCGGTTTGTCCCCGGTATCGAGTTTATAGTCCACCAGTTCCAGGAGTACTATTTCCGCGGCGTCGCCGTAACGCTCGCCGAGTTTGATGATACGGGTGTACCCTCCGGCCCTTTCCTTCATGCGGGGGCCTATGTCGGTAAAGAGCTTGGCGACCATGCCTTCGTCATAGAGCCTGGAAGAAACGATGCGCCGGTTATGGACCGTATCCACCTTTGCGCGGGTAATGAGCCTTTCGGCGCTGCGCCGTATCTCAAGGGCCTTGGCCTTGGTGGTCCGTATTCTTTCGTACTTGAATAATGACGTTACCATATTCCGGTGCAGGGCCTTCCGGTGGGCGGCCATGCGTTCCAGGGGATTAAAACCTCGTCTATGTTTCATCTTTTTCTTCCTTATCATCCGGGGTAATTCTTATGGTGTTTTTAAGCACGTTCATGTCGGTAATGCCCAGGGACAGGTTCCACTCCTTGAGTTTTTCCTTGATTTCCTGGAGCGACTTTTTGCCGAAATTCCTGGTCTTGGCTATGTCATCCTCGGTCTTTCGGGTAAGTTCCCCTATGGTTTTGATATTGGCGTTTTTAAGGCAGTTTGACGAACGCACCGAAAGTTCCAGTTCTTCTACCGGCGTGTTGAGTATCTGCCTGATACGCTCATCATCCTCGTCAAGATAATCCTCCGAACCGAGGTTGTTCTCGTCAAAGTTGATGAATACCGAAAAATGATCCTTGGCGATTTTTGCCGCTTCCGCGAGGGCGTCGTCGGGTTTTACTGTCCCGTCGGTCCAGACCTCAAGTATCAGTTTGTCATAATCGCTGCGCTGGCCGACCCTGGTGGGTTCGACGGTAAACTTGACCTTCTTGACCGGCGAAAAAATCGCGTCCAGGGGTATGGTCCCGATTACGTCAACATAGCGTTCGTTTACCTCAGAGGGGATATAGCCCCTGCCAAGGTCTACCTGGATTTCGAAATCAAGGTGGGCGTCGTCCCTGAGGGTCATAATATGCTGGCCCTTGCTCTGGACGGTAACCTGTCCCGGACGTTCAAAATCGTCGCTCTTTATCTCATCCTTTCCTGACCATTCGTAAAGCAGTATGTCCTGCTCCATATCGTCAGGAAGCTCAAGGCGCATCTGCTTGAGGTTGTTGATTACCTCAAGGGTATCCTCAACAATATTCGGGATGGTCTCAAATTCACTGGAAATGCTGTGGGCGGTCCCCTCAGCGTCATACGAGGTGATTTTGACCGCGGTAATCGCGTATCCCTGAATGGAAGAGAGGAGCACCCGCCTGAGGGTATTGCCAACTGTCGTGCCGAATCCCGGT
>JAIRXO010000047.1 GCA_031268255.1 Spirochaetaceae bacterium | reverse complement strand
AATAAAAAAGATTGTTTTTGTTTCGGTTGTACTGTTTATTTTTTATAATATTCCAAAAAAGTATTTAGGCGATACATATCCAATTTGCCTTTATCGGATAGCGTTTAAGAAAAGATGTTTTGGATGTGGTACTACAAGAGCGATATGGTCAATTCTTCATCTTAATATTAGTGAAGCATTGGTGTATAACAAACTAATCATAATAATTTTTCCATTACTGGTCGGTTGTACTGTTTTTTGGATATTCAAAAAACAGTACAATAGTTGTAGAAAATAGCACAACGGTACATAACAGCCCAAATCCGCATACGGATGAGTCGTTATGCGCTATATGGCGGCGTTTTTGTACAGATACCGCTTTATCTTTTCCTGGGCGTTTTTTTCAAAGGGCGCGTCCATTACCACGAAACCGGAGATTTTTTTGTAGCCCACAAGGGTGCGGTTTTTCGCTTCTACTTCCTTTTTGATAAGGCTGTGGACAAATTCGGCGTCAAGTTCCCCGGCGGGGTAATCGGTTTTGAGGGTTTCCCAGTTGGGATAGATGGCGGCAAAAATAAGTTCTCCGCCTGAGCCGGGCGCTTTGCGGCCCATCACAAGAATTTCTCCTACAACGCGGGAGCCTTCAAAACAGGATTCGATTTCTTCCGGGTAGATGTTCTTGCCGCCTGAACTTACGATGAGGTTTTTCTTGCGGCCATTGATGAAGATAAATCCTTTTTCGTCCAGGTAGCCGAGGTCGCCGGTAAGGAGAAAGCCGTCGCTGGTAAACGCTTCTTTGGTTGCCTCGGGGTTGTTGTAGTACCCCAGCATCAGGGAAGGGGTTTTGACGGCGATTTCGCCTGAGCCGTCTTCATTTTTGTCAACAATTTTGACTTCGGTATATTTGACCGGAAGGCCGACCGAAAGGTTGTTCTTGTATTTCGGGACATTGACGCTGACCAGGGGGCTGTTTTCGCTGAGGCCGTAGCCGTGTACCAGGCAGAAGCCCAGGGAGTCAAAAAAGTCGGCGGTTTTCGGGTTTAAGGGGCCGCCGCCGGCCACCATGATACGCACGGTCTCTATGCCTATCTTTTTCCGTATCGCGTACAGGGTAAACTTGCCAAAGGCGGTAAACCCAAGGCGGTTAAAAAACAGGGTCAGGCGGCGGAGGCCGTTTATCAGGCCCCTGGCCGGCGCGGGGAGTTCCCTCAGGCCCTGTTCTATGCCGGTCTTGACCTTGTCAAAGAGCAGGGGGACGGCGATGAGATAGCTTACTCTTCCCTTGCGTATATCATCCAGCACGACTTTGCCCACAAGTCTTTCGATAAGGATCACCGGAATACCCACCGAAAGGGGCGAAATAAAAGTACAGGTTGTAGGATAGGTATGGTGCAGGGGAAGCACGTTGATAAAAACGTCCCGTATATTGGGCTGGAGGGAAAGTATCGCGCCGTTTGAGTTGGCGATAATGCCCCGGTGTTTGAGGGTAACTCCCTTGGAAAGTCCTGTGGTTCCAGAGGTAAAAATAACCGAAACAGGATCATCGGCGGCAATATCACCGGCAGAGGGAAGTTTTACGCTTCCCGCTTCCTTTCCAAACTCTTTGACCGTATCGGGGCCTTCGCCGCTTAAATATACCAGGCGTTCAATGCTGACGCCCCTGGTTTCGAGGGACTGGGCGAATTCCCTGTTTTTTTGGGAGCAGAAAAAAACTTTGGGGGAAGCCATCTTGAGGATATTGGCGCATTCCGCCTCGGAACTCATGGCGTCTATGGGCACTATAATAAGTCCGGCGATAACGGCGCCCATCCATACCATCATCCACTCAGGCCGGTTTTCCGCCCAAAGGGCAACCCGGTCTCCCCTGGAAAGCCCCAGGGCCAAGAGCCCCCGGCCAATACGCCGGCATTCGGCGGCGTATTCCGCATAGGTGATGACAGAAAAATCAGTCTGCTTTCCTGTCCGGTACAGTATGGCCCTGTTTCCGGCGTATTTCCTTTCAATATCTTCGAGCCAGGCGATGAAATTCGGATATTCCATATCAGGCCAATTGGCGATATACTTATGTGGTTCTATCATACCTACACCATACCAAAAAAACTGTTTATGTCCAAGCTCCGGTCAATATTCCTTGAGTATACCGAGGAGCCTTTCCCTGTCGATGGAACGCAGGAAACTCGCAAGGCGCGGCCCCTGGTCTTTGCCTATGAGGGCCTGGTAGGCGGCGCGGAACAGGGCTTTGGGTTCAAGTCCCGCCTCTCCGGCAATTGCGTAAATGGCCTCGGCGCAGCTTTTGTCGTCGGCAAAGCTCTCAATCACGGCGGCTACTTTTTCCCTGAGCAGCCTGATGGCGGCGGTCTCGCTGTCATTGAGGACAGCCTTTTCGCCTTCGTTTCTAAGGTTGAAACGGAACTCGCCGGGGGCACATTCCTCCGCCCAGTATTTGGCGCGGGCACAGCGTTCTTCGAGGCGGCGGCGCTGTTCGGCGTTGAGGCTCCCGTCCTTCTCAAGAACGGCGATGACCTTGGCGGTATCGCCGCCGGCTATCTGGATGAGGCTGCAAAGGTGGCGGAAGGGAACCTGGCGGGGCATGGTTTCGCTCATGCCGCCTGTCTGGGAAAGTTCGTATATACGCCTTTCCTTCCGGTACGCCGCCTCGTCTTTGGCCGTTTCCACCCCAAAGGCTATGCGTTCAGTCTTGTCGTAGTCCTCGTAAATTTTGATTACGTCAAGGTCAAACGAAATGGTGAACTCGGTGTTTGGCCGTGTTCCGGCAAAGAGGTAGCGGGCCACTTCGGGGGTATAGACCCTGAGGAGATCCTCCAGGTTAATCACCTTGCCCGAGGAGCTTGACATTTTGCCCGCGGAACCCTTGATGCCGATAAAGTCATAGCGGAAGCTCACCGGCGCGTCCCATTTATACACATCCCTGCACACATGACGGGCAGTATCAAAGGAACCGCCCTGACTGTGGTGGTCCTTGCCCGCGGGTTCAAAATCAACTTTCTCGTGTTCCCAGCGCATGGGCCAGTCAACACGCCAGAGGAGCTTGACGCCCCTGGCCTTTCTCAGGTCCACGGTTTCCCTGTGGCCGCAGGAGGCGCAGTGGTAGCTCAGGCCCCATTCTCCGTCCCAACTGTCTATGCCGGTGTCGTCCCTGTTGCACGCGTCACAGAAAACGCTGACAGGCCACCATTCACCCTGTATCTTGTGTTCCTCATCCCGGAATTTGTCCAGTATGGTTTTAAGTTTTTCCCGGCATTCCAGGGCCCGCCTTATGCCGCCGGCATACATGGAGGCCCGGTAGTTCTTCGCCTGGTACAGGTATTCGGGGCTTATGCCGACCAGGGGCAGCATGACCTCGACATCACGTTCATGATGGCGGGCATAGCTTTCGTCCCGGTCCCAGGGATCGGGAACCATGGTAATAGGGAAACGGAGGTACTTTTCCAGTTCCTCCTGTTTGGGCATGTTCTTTGGAACCTTACGGAACACATCATAATCATCCCAGGAATAAATAAAACGGACCTTCTTCCCCAAATCCCTCAGGGCCCTCACCACAAGGTCAACAGAGATAATCTCCCTGAAATTGCCTATATGCACGGTCCCCGAAGGGGTGATGCCTGAGGCGCAGGTATAAAGCTCCTTGTCGCCTTTTTCGCGTATAATTTTTTCCGCGCTTATGTCCGCCCAGTGTTCGCTCTTTGCCGCCATAAAAAAGCATTATACCCTAAGGGGCATCCCTTTGGAAGTAAGCGCGCTATTGAATTCATACTTTTTTCCGTATATCATCATAGTATGAATGTAGTTGTAATCGGTGCGCAGTGGGGAGACGAGGGCAAGGGAAAAATCGTTGATTACCTGGCCGGAGAAGCCCAGATAATAGTACGGTTTTCCGGCGGCGCCAACGCGGGGCATACCATAGTCATAGGCGACGAACAGTACGCCCTGCATCTTATTCCCTCAGGGATACTCTACCCCGACAAAAAGGTCATACTCGGCGCGGGCATGGTCATTGATCCTGTGGCGCTGGAAAAAGAACTTGCCATGTTGAACGAGCGGGGCATAGATACTACGGGCAGGGTTTTTATTTCCGACCGGGCCCACATCGTACTTCCCAAGTATATTGAAATTGACAAAGAGCGGGACCAGGCGCGGAAGAAACCCATCGGCACTACTGGCCGGGGCATAGGCATCACCTATTCCATGAAGAGCGACCGGGACGGCATACGCATAGCCGATCTTTCGTGGCCGGAAAAAATGGAAGAACTTGATCCTGTGGACCGGGATTTTCTCAGGCCCCACGAAGAAAAACTCACAGCCATGTCCGTGGATATTTCGGTGTTTCTCAATCATCACCGGAATTCCCATATATTGTTTGAAGGCGCCCAGGGCGCCCTCCTGGACCTGGACCTGGGAACCTATCCCTATGTTTCAAGCGGCATGTCCTGCGCGGCTGGGGCTGCTGTCGGCGGCGCCGTTGGCCCCCGCAGCCTTGACAAGATACTCGGCGTGTTCAAGGCCTATTCAACCAGGGTGGGCAACGGACCTTTTCCCAGCGAATTTGACAGTGGCGGCGAGGACGCGCTCTGCCGTTTTGTCCGTGAGACCGGCAGGGAATACGGCGTTACCACAGGCAGGCCCCGGCGCTGCGGCTATCTTGATCTTGTCGCGCTGCGTTACGCCTGCCGTACCAATTCCATTGATTCCCTGGTTATGACGCATCTTGACGTATATGACACCCTTGACGAAATCAAAGCCTGTGTAGCCTACCGCATAGGCGACCGGGTGGTGGAGGATTTTCCCGCCTCGGTGCCGGCCCTCAACGCCGCCAGGCCGGTACTCCGTAGTTTCCTTGGATGGAAACAGCCCCTGAGCGGCGCCCTGAGCTACGACGCTTTTCCGGTCAAGGCAATGGAATATATTGAATTTATCGAACGCTTCTGCGAAACCCCCATTGACATAGTGTCTGTGGGCTATGACCGCAGGGAAACCATTATACGCAAGAGCCCCTGGGCTAAATAGCGCCTGTCTGGAGACCGCTGTGGACAAGATTTTGATTTTGGATTACGGAAGCCAGACTACCCAGCTTATAGGGAGGCGTATACGGGACCTGGGTGTCTACACCGAAATCATAAGCGGCGACACTCCCTTTACCCCCGAATTTCTTTCCGGGCCTGTATTTGAAGGGACCAGGGCCCTGATACTCTCAGGTTCTCCCGAATCGGTCTACGCTTCCTCAGGAGACGGGCCGGACAAAAAAATCTACAGCCTCGGCCTCCCCCTGCTGGGTATCTGCTACGGCCTCCAGCGCATGAATTATGACCACGGCGGAAAAGTGGAGCCCCTTCCCAAAATGGAATATGGCCGCATAGGCGTAACCATAGGCGCGGAGACCGCCGGCCCGGAGGGTATTGCGCGTAACGATGCCCTGGCGGGCTTTCTCGCCGGATTTGACCCCGCCCTTTCCCTCGAGGCCATAAAAGGCGGCGCCCGTTTTTCATCCGGCGTTTCGGCCCCGTTTCATTTTACCGCCTGGATGAGCCACGGCGACACCCTGACCCGCCTTGCTCCGGGTTTTATCGAGGCGGGAAGCAGCGAAACCGGCTATCCCGCGGTTATCATCCACGAAAAAGAAGCCTGGTTCGGCCTGCAGTTCCACCCCGAAGTTACCCACTGTGAGCGGGGCAGGGAAATACTTGCCGCCTTTGTCTTTGGAGCCGCGGGATGCAAAGCCCAGTGGACCAGGGAGCAATATATAGAAGAAGTCCGCACGTCCCTCAAGGACCGGGTGGGTGCGGCGCCGGTACTCCTCCTCATATCGGGGGGCGTTGATTCCACCGTGGCCGGTGCCCTGCTCCTTGAGACCCTGGACCCAGACAAGGTGCATCTGATGTATATGGACACCGGGCTCATGCGCAAGGACGAGACCGGAACGGTCAGGACGGCACTGGAAAAACTCGGCGCGAAGCATCTTCATATTGTATACTGCGAAAAAGAATTCCTCCTCGCTCTTGCGGGGCTCGATGATCCCGAGGCAAAACGCAAGGCCATAGGCGATCTTTTTATCACCATACAGGAAAGGGAACTTGCCCGCCTGGGCCTTCCTGATTCATACTTTCTTGCTCAGGGAACCCTCTATACCGACCTTATCGAAAGCGGCAAGGGCGTAGGCAAAAAAGCCCATCTCATAAAAAGCCACCATAATGTAGGCAGCCCGCTGGTTGACGCCAAACGCAGGGCTGGCCGCATCATAGAGCCTTTGGACAGGCTGTACAAAGACGAGGTACGGCGCCTTGGCCGCATCCTTTCCCTGGAGGAAGAAGTGATATGCCGGCATCCCTTCCCCGGTCCGGGGTTGGCGGTACGCATACTCGGCGAAGTTACCAGGGAAAAGTGCGACATACTCAGGGAGGCCGACGCCGTCTTTATCGAAGAACTGAAAAAACGCCGCAGTCCTGAGGGGAAAAGGCTCTATGACGAAATTTGGCAGGCCTTTGCCGTGCTTCTTCCCATACGTTCCGTAGGCGTGGCCGGCGATGTCCGCAAATACGGCTGGGTGCTCGCCCTCCGCGCCATCACCAGCGCCGACGGCATGACAGCCGACGTGTATCCCTTCCAGACCAGGGATATTCTCGAAATTTCCACCCGTATTACCAACAGCGTTAAAGACATAGGCAGGGTTACTTACGATGTATCAAGCAAGCCCCCTGCCACTATAGAGTGGGAATAGTGGCATTGCGGCATTACTGATTTTTGTTCTTTTTGAGGTCTGTTTTCTGTAACTACCCTTGCATATATTTTATTTATATAGTATGTTAACGACCGGTCGGTAACATAATGAATAAAATGGAAATAGTAAAAGCGGCGTTTACCGTATGGGGCCGGACTTTTTACAGGACAACAAGCCTCACCGAACTTGCCGCCGAACTGGGAGTAACCAAACCCGCGTTGTACCGTCACTTTCCCAGCAAAAAGGCGCTTTTTGACGCCATGTGCGCGTATTATCTTGATACCTACGGCGTCTATATCAAGCCCTATGTTGAAACAGCCCTAAAGACAAGGAATCTTGTCCAGGGGCTGCGCGTATTGGTCAGGGCCATAGCCGGTTTTAATTTCCATAATAGATATATTTTTATCTTTTCCCTGATGCAGCGGCCCGGAGACAGCAGGTCTTATAATTTACTGGAAGAATTCCGCAAACGGGGAATTGATATAACCCGTCTTGAGGCGCTGGAGGGCAGGGGCGGGTATCCCTACCTCCTGCACCTTGCCCTGGCTGCCGAGGGCTTTTTTATCGCCGCCTTTCTCAAGGACCAGTGCGCGGGTATAGACACGGAATTTTCCGAAAAGCAGATAAAAGAATTTACCGCCTATATCGAGAAAAAAATCTTCCGTGGTCTGGGGTTTAATAAATGTGCTGTGGATGCCATGGATTTTGACGCCCTCGAATCCCTCCTGCCCCGGACCATGTTCAAAGGAGAAGCCGATGAGGGACTGCTTAAAGCAGTGGCGGGCGTGGTAGCCGAAGAAGGGCCCTGGAACACTTCCATGGATATGGTTGCCCGCCGGTCAGGACTTTCCAAAAGCAGCCTGTATTCCCATTTCAAGAACAGGCAGGATATGCTGGCCCAGCTCTTCATGCTTGAATTTGACCGTCTAAACAGGTATATCCGGGCAAGCATGGAGCGGGGCCGGAAATCCGTTGAGAAGTTCTACCTTGGCCTGCTCGCGACGGCTGATTACCTCCGCTCCCGGCCCGAAATACTGGTTACCATGGATTGGATAAAGACCAGGAGGATAGAACTTGGCATTATGCCGCCCTATGATATGCTTGCGGCTTTTTCGGGCATACCCCTGGTGGTTCGGCATGACAAGGACGTTTTCCCCAATTGGGTGTTCTATTGGACTTTGTTTCTGATTATCAATACTCTGGTACATTCTCCGGTCTCAGGACGCGGCAAAAGGCGCCCCCCCCCCCCCGACAGGATGTTTAGAAAGGTATTCAGATTTATAGCGTTAGGTATTGACGGCTTGTGAGCCGGTTACAATATATTTTACAAATGACGGCAGGAAGCCGTAACGGGCCGCGCGCGATGCGGGCCTGTTAGGAGTGTTCTATGAACAAAAAAAAATACGGCAGGGCCGCGCGGCTCCTTGTGGGCGCGCTGGTGTTTTTTCTTCCCTGGGGAATCTTTGCACAGGAAAGCGGGCAGAGGCCGGTGATGCGTCTCAGTCCCGACGAGGCGGTAAACCTGGCGCTGAGGAACAATCTCGGCCTTGAGGATTCCCGTATCGGCGTCGAGGGCGCGAAGCGTAAAACCGATTTGTCCTGGAACCGCTTTATTCCCGGCGTTACCGCCGCGGGTATCCTGACACGGGACAATGAGCTGGCGGCGGCAAGCATAATCAACCCCAATCCGTCCCAGTGGCATGTCGCGGGGAGGCTTCAGGCCCAGCTTGACCTCAGCCTTGCCAAGTTTGAGGGTATGCGTACCCTGAGGCTTGATTATGAGCGGGGGCTCATTTCCTACGAAGCGGCCCGGGTCCAGCTTGAAAGGGACGTGCGCCAGGCCTATTACCGTATACTCCTTGCCGAAGAGAGCGTCAAACTGAGCCGGGAAAATTTTACCAACGCCGACAGGCGGGTAACTATGGCCAGGGACAATTACCAGGCGGGACTTGCCCCCGAACTTTCCCTGCTCCAGGCCCAGGTCTCAAGGGAAAATCTCAGGCCCGTCATTGACCAGGCGGAAAACGGCCTTAAAATGGCCATGGCCAATTTTGCCATGACGATGGGCCTTGCGTATAACACCCAGTTTGAATTCACTTCTCTTGAAGATGAGCCTGAGTTTATCCCCCTTGATGTGGCCGGGCTTATAGCCAAAGCCGCGTCGGGAAAGCCTGATATTCTTGCCCTGAAGCAGAGTATACTGGTTCTGGAAAGCCAGCGCCGGGGGCTGCGTTACGCGAACCTTACCCCCACCTTGAGTCTCGGTTGGGACACGACCAGGGCCTTTATACAGGACCCCTGGCAGACAGGCTGGTTTAGCGATATGGATAACTGGGCGCGTTCAGGGAGCCTGACCATAACCCTGGGTCTCAGGCTGCACAGCCTTTTTCCCTTCAGCGCCGATTACCAGGGCATAAAGGACCTGGACGACAGCCTGAGGAGTACCTCCATCAATCTTGCCCGGATGATTCAGGGGTCCGAGATTGAAATTTACAATACGGTTCTTTCTCTGGAAAGGACCAGAACCAGCGCCGAAGCCCAGAGCCTTACCATAGCAATGGCCGAGCAGGCCTACCGCCTTACCGAAGAAGCCTACCGCGCCGGACTGCAGGACCTTATCGAAGTGCAGAACGCCGAACTTGCCCTGCACCAGGCGCGGCTCCAGATGCTGGAGCAGAATTTTAATTACCGTATAGGTCTTATTGATCTTGAATACGCCATAGGGGTCCCTTTCGGAACCCTTAGTTCCAAAGGAAGCGAATAATGAAAGTAAAACATTCAATTCAAAGAACCCTGGCCGCCGGCGCTATACTACTCTGCGTGCTGGCCGTGTTTTCCGGCTGCGATCAAATAAAGTCCCTGTGGAATAAAGACAAAGATGCCGCGGCGGCGGCCCCGGCTGTTCCGGTCTTTGCGGTCAATACCACAACCGCCGTCCGGGGGCAGATCAGTGACTACCTTCCCCTCTCGGGGGATATTGTGGCCGGTTCCACCGTTGACGCCTATTCGGACGCGGCGGGCAAGATCACCCGCCTCATGGTTGCCGTAGGCGACCACATCGTCAAGGGAGCGCCCATCGCCGAGGTTGACCCCTCAAGGCCGGGCATGAACTACCTCCCCGGCATAGTCAGGTCTCCCCTTACGGGAACCATAGTAAGCCTTCCCGCCCAGGTGGGCATGACGATAAGCCAGTCGGTTCCCCTTGCCCGTATTTCTGGCGGCAGCGCCGCCGCCAGCGGCCTCGAAATCAGGCTCTATGTGGCGGAGCGTTTTATTTCAAAAATAGCCATGAGCCTGCCCTGCGAGATCACCCTTGACGCCTGGCCCGGAGAGGTTTTCCGGGGCAGCATAAGCGAGATAAGCCCTGTCCTTGATCCTTCGTCCAGAACCATGGAAGTCAGAATCAATGTTGACAATCCCGGCTCAAGACTCAAGGCCGGTATGTTTGCCAAGGTAAGGGTCATCACCGAACAAAAGGCGAACATTGTCAAGATTCCCGCCCCGGCCATGATACAGCGTTTCGGCGAAAGTTATGTCTTTACCGTAGAGACCGATCCGGCGGACCCGGCTTTTCTTCTGGCCCGGAGAACCGTCATAACACCGGGCATACTCATTGATAATGTGCTCGAAGTACAGCAGGGCCTCGTGCCGGACAGCGAAATAATCATCCGGGGGCAGAGCCTCCTGGAGGATGGCGCCCGGGTCAATGTCATCGACAGGGTTCCGGCCCTGTCTGTTCAGTAAGGGAGGTCTCCATGAGTTTTGCCAAAGCGGCGGTTTCCAGACCGACGACCGTATTCATTATTTTTGCCCTTTTGGTAGCCCTGGGCGGCTTTGCCCTGGTCAACCTTCCCATTGATCTTTACCCTGAGATCAACCCTCCCTACCTGGTTGTCGTTACGAGCTATTCCGGCGCGGGCCCCGAGGAAGTAGAACGTACCGTTACCCGCGTACTGGAGGCGGCCCTCTCAAGCGCCTCGGGCCTCGAACAGTTAAACTCCACATCGTCCAAAGGGTCCAGTATGGTCATCATGGAGTTTACCTACGGAACCGACCTGGCCGATGCTTCAAACTCGGTTCGTGACGCGCTGGAAAGAACGCGGAACTATATGCCCACAGGTTCCGATTCGCCCATGATCTTTAAATTTGATCCTTCGATGATTCCCATTATGGGGCTTATGGTAACCGGCAACCGGAATCCTGAGGAACTGCGGGAACTGACAGAGGATACCATAGTCCCCCGCATCGAGCAGACCCCCGGCGTGGCCACGGCTTCGGCCATGGGTGGCAGGGAGAAAATCATACGGATCGAAATACCCCAGAACCGGCTTGAGGCCTACGGCCTTACGGTAAGCTCGCTCCAGCAGACCCTGGCAAGCCAGAATATGCAGGTAGCCGCGGGGACCATAACCGAAAACGGGATTTCCTATCTGCTTACCACCATGGGCGAATATACTTCCCTGGAGCAGATGCGGAATACAGTCATCAGCTATAAGTCGCCCCAGGTTGTTTCGGGCGTTCCCGAACTGCCCAGGCAGGTATACCTCAGGGACCTGGCCGATGTATTTGAAGGATACCGGGACGAAACCAGTTCCGTCTATGTAAACGGCCAGCCGGCGGTAATGATGATGGTGCAGAAACAAAGCGGCAAGAATTCGGTTCAGACCGCGAAGGATCTCAGGGAGAGGCTTACCCGCATGAGCCGTGAGCTTCCCCAGGACATACATATTTCCGAGATTTTCAATACCACCGATCAGATTGAAAGTTCGGTCAACCAGGTCATCTCAACAGCCGTATCAGGGGCGGTTCTTGCGATACTCATACTCTTTCTTTTCCTCAGGTCCATCAAACCTACCCTGATTATAGGCATAAGCATCCCTATTTCCATCATCATTACCATCATGCTTATGTACTTCGCGGGCCTGACGCTGAACCTTATGACCCTCGCGGGCCTGGTGCTGGGTGTCGGAATGCTGGTTGACGCGTCCATCGTCATACTGGAGAACATATACCATTACCGGGAAAAGGGCGCGAAACTTACCGCCGCGGCCATGCTGGGTACTTCCGAGATGGTTATCGCCATAGTCGCGTCAACCCTGACCACTATCTGCGTATTCGCCCCGCTGGTTATGTTTCAGGGCCTGCTCGAAATGGCGGGGGAAATGTTCGCCGGCCTGGCATTTACCGTGGTTATCTCCCTGACCTCTTCCCTGTTTGTGGCCATCTTCCTCGTGCCGGTGCTTTCCAGCCATTACCTTCCGCTGGTTACCAGAAAGCAGCGGCCCCTGACCGGCCCTCTCGCGCCCATTGACGCGGTGATCGGCAAATTCCTTATCGGCCTGGATAACGCCTACCGCAGGGCCGTGGACAAGGTACTCAGGCACAAACTTGTGCTGGTTCTCACCCTGCTGGCGCTTTTTGCGGGGAGTATAGTCCTCATACCTGTTATAGGCTGGGTATTTATGCCCGCCCAGCAGGAGGACTCGGTAACTATCAACGCCACACTGCCTATGGGAACCCCCCTCCAGGAAACCGAGGCCGTCCTCAAGCAGCTTGAAGTTGTCGTAAAGGAGGAAGTCCGGGGTTATGAGCGCATCGTGCTTAACTCAGGCTCAGGCGGCATGATGGGGAGCGGTTCCAGCAATCAGGGTTCCCTCCGCATCAACCTGGTGGATTTTGAGGACCGCATAGACTCAGCCGACGATATCAAGACCAAGATGCGGGCCCACTTTAACGAATTCCCCGGAGTTATCTTTGCCTTTGGCGGAGGGGGATTTGGCATGGGTACAGGCAATCCGGTGGATATAGTCCTCAGGACCGATGACCTGGTAAAGGGCAAGGCCATGGCCGACCGTATCGCCGCCCTGCTCGACGAGCGCCTTGACGAAATCACCGAGCCCCAGGTAGACCTCCGGGACGGGCTCCCCCA
>JAIRXO010000215.1 GCA_031268255.1 Spirochaetaceae bacterium | reverse complement strand
GCTTTCTTCTGGAACTCGGCGTCGCCTACGGCAAGGACTTCGTCGGCGATTAAGATGTCGCTGTCCAGGTGGGCGGCTACGGCAAAGGCGAGGCGTACATACATGCCTGAGGAATAACGCTTTACCGGGGTATCTATGTGGTGTTCTATGCCGCTAAAGGCGACGATTTCGTCCATTTTTTCCGTTATGCGCCGTTTTTTCATGCCCAGGATGGCGCCGTTAAGGTAAATATTTTCCCTGCCGGTCAATTCACGGTGGAAGCCGGTGCCTACTTCAAGGAGGCTGGCGATCTTGCCTTTTATTTTTATGGTTCCTTCGGTCGGGGCGGTGATGCGGGAGAGCAGTTTGAGCAAAGTGCTTTTCCCGGCGCCGTTTTTGCCGATTATGCCGACCCGGTCGCCCTGTTTTATGTCCAGGTTAAGGTCTTTTAACGCCCAAAAATGGTCAGCGTCACTGTGGTATTTGTTTTCGCCTATTTGGGAATGGGGATCTTCCCTGCCCCGTTTAAGGGCTATCCAGGTCTGGATGTCCCTGAACAGGACGCCGTTATTGATAACCCCGAGGCGGTACATTTTGGAAAGATGTTCTATACGAATTGCTATATCAGACATAAAATTTGTCCTAATCCGCGCAGCTCATCATATCAAAAACAATTTTGTCGATATCGCCGCGGAAAATATCCCAATCAGGTTTTTGCGTCCAGTTGAGGTCCTCGAATTCCTGCCGGGGTATTCCTTTGAGTATTTCACCGATGATTGGTATCTCAAGGCCCATCTCTTTTTCGCGGGCTTCCCGGATAATTTCACGCCAGTTAATTGATTCGTGCAGGGCTATTTCGCGGATATCCGCTACGTCCTTTCCGGCATAGCGGAACAGGGCGGTCAGTTTATTTGAAAGTATATTGCGGACTGAATCGGTCCGGTCAAAAAGCGGGGTTTTTTGAATCTCCCCAAAATGGGGAACCGCATCGTTGACAAAATCAAGTTTGAGGAGAGTTGCCGATTTTTTCCAGCCCGCCTTAAATGAAACAAAATTATCATTTCTGATAAAATCGTTTTCCGAATTCCAAAAAAAGCCGTTTTTCCGAAGCGCGGCAAAAACAGCGTCCAACTGCTCATCATAACGGGGACTGGCGTTTACAAAAAAATCAAGATCGTCAGAATACCGGTGTTGATAATAGGCTCTGCTAAGAGCCGTTCCCCCGGTGAGAAAAAAATCGGTTCCGCTTTGACTGATAGCGCTGAGTACCCCATTCTGGAGCGGATACAGGCTCTCTTCGTAATACCGCGAGGGCGAAATCATATTCTCTCCTTAGGCTTTTGGGGAAAAGCCGGAGGGCCAGCTCAGGGGTGTACAGTTCCTTGACCGCGTCTACGCCCCAAAAAGCGATAAGATGGTGCCAGGGGACCCGTTCCAGAAAACGAATGAATAAAAAATTACGGTCAAAAGGCCCGGCCTTGTCTTTTTTGCCGTCGGCCACGTCAAGCATATCCTCAGGGCTTACCCGGTAATCCCAGTTGAGGGAGGCCATCAGTTTCAATTTTTCTTTATGGGTGAAGGGCATGGCAAAAACCTTTTACACCACGTCAACAAAATTACGTTCGTTCTGGTTAAACAGGATAAGGCCCAGAAGAACGAATACCATTGTCATTCCCAGGCTGACCAGGATCATGGAGGGCGATACCGAGCCCGCGCCGAAGAACCACAGGCGGAACAGTTCCATAGGGGCGCTTAAGGGGTTTATAAGCACAAGCCAGGCAAAGCTGCCCGGTATTTGTGAGAGGGGGTAAACCACGGGGGTGATATACATGGCGAGGTTTAAGGCAAAGGTAACAAGCTGCTTGAGGTCCCGGTATTTTGTGGTAAGGGCCGAGACTATCATGCCCATGCCGGTTCCCAGGGCCGCTATCCATACAAGGAGGGCGGGGAAGGCCAGGGCGGGGAGCGAGGGTGACAGGGTGGCGCCCGTTACGAGGTAATACACAAAGAATCCCATGAGCATGACAAACTGTACCAGTACCCTGATGCCGTTGCCAAATACGTTGCTTATGGGAACGGTAAGACGGGGAAAGTATACTTTGCTGAATATATCGGCGTTGGCTATGAAAAGTTCCGAGGCGTTGGTAAAGCAGCCGGTAAAAAAAGTCCAGAGCATGGTCCCTGAATAATAAAACAGCAGAAACGGAATGCCGTCGGTGCCGATTTTGGCCAGGTTTCCAAAAACAAAGCTGTACATTACGGTTGAGAAACGGGGGTTAAGCACATACCAGAGGGGGCCGAGAATAGTCTGTTTATACTGTACGGCAAAATCCCTTTGCACCAGGAGAAACACCAGGTCCCGGTACCGTATGATATCCCTGATCTGCAGGTCAAAAAGCCTGCGCTTGGGGGTTATGACCAGCGACCATTCTTTATTTTCCCGGCACTTCATCTGCCTACTCCGAAGTACGCAAGGCCGGCGTCCTCAACTTCTTTCCGCTTATAGATATTGCGGAGGTCAAAAAAGCAGGGGAGGGCGCCGGGCTTTTCCGGGTTCAGGAGGAGTTTTTTTATCCGCCCGAGGTCGAGGTTGCGGTACTGATTCCAGGGGGTAAGTATGGCAAGGGCATGGGCGCCTCGGGCGGCATGGTATTCGTCATCGGCGTAAAAGAGGTCTTTTTCCATGCCGGCAAAGCGCCATTTTGCCTCGGTAAAGGCCGCGGGATCGCTCAGGCGGAGCCGTGCGCCTTTTCCGGCAAGGCCCCGGCATATACTGATGGCCGGGCTTTCCCTCATGTCGTCGGTATCCTGCTTAAAGGCGAGGCCCAGTATGGCTATGGTTTTTCCCTCCAGACTGCCGGAACCGCCAAGGCCCGTTTCGATTTTTTGTACCATGAGTTCTTTCTGTCTTTCGTTAGCCGCTATGGCCGCCTCGACAAGGCTTAAGGGGACGCTGTGATCCCTGCCTGTCTTTGCCAGTGCCCTGGTATCCTTGGGAAAACAGCTTCCGCCGTAGCCGGGGCCCGGATGCAGGAATTTGCTCCCTATTCTCCCGTCCCTGCCCATGGCCTTGGCCACATCCTGAATGTCCGCGCCGGTTTTTTCGGCAAGATTGGCGACTTCGTTGATAAAGGTTATTTTTACCGCGAGAAAGGCGTTTGAGGCGTATTTGATGAGTTCGGCGGATTCGGGATTGGTTTCGATGCAGGGGGTCTCGGTAAGGTAGAGCGGGCGGTACACTTCTTTCATGAGGAGCCGGGCCCTGTCGCTTTCCGAGCCTATGACAACCCGGTCAGGATGGGTAAAGTCATACACCGCCGTTCCTTCCCGTAAAAATTCAGGATTTGACACCACGTCAAAGGCGCTGTCCCTGTTCCGCGCGGCAAGTTCCTCGCCGATCCAGCGCCGCACGCTTCGGGCTGTCCCTATGGGTACGGTACTCTTGTTTACCACCACGGTATAGGTTTCCATGGCCCTGCCTATTTCCCGGGCGGCCTGTTCCACATGGCTGAGGTCTGCGGAGCCGTCTTCCCGGGGAGGGGTCCCGACGGCGATAAACACCGCCTGGCTCTCCCTGACCGCGGAGGCAAGGTCGCTCCTAAAGGAAAGCCTTCCCGCTCTGACATTGCGGCTGACAACTTCATCGAGGCCCGCTTCAAAAATGGGAATAACGCCGTCCACAAGGGCCTGTATCTTTTCGCTGTTATTGTCAACGCAGATGACGGTGTTCCCGAAATCCGCGAGACAGGCGCCTGAGACCAGCCCCACATACCCTGTGCCTATGACCGCTATTGTTACCACTGTAATCCTCTGTATGCGCGATTTGCTAAAAGTAATGCCCGACGCCTATGTGAATTTCACGGGCCCGGCCACCGGGCATGGAATTCTGCTTGACCCACTCGACCATGTTCCAGCCTACGCTGCACCTGAGGAAGATACTGCGCCACGACAGCGGAAACACTATGAGTTCAGCCCCGGCGGTGGGAAGTACTTCTTTAAAATGGTATTCTCCCCAGCGGCCTCCCTGGTTTTCCCGGCCCTCAAAGGCGGCAAGGTCCAAAAAGGGAGCAAAATGCATTTCAAAATCAAATATCCGTAACTTCCGTATGTTGAACCACTCCGAGGGGGCAAAGCGCATGATGCGTATGGGGATTTCCACGTTAAGCGAAAGCATATAATCAGCCCGTATATCTTTATCCCTGACGCCCCTGAGCGCGTCGCCCGCGCTCAGGTTGGAATTGTCAAACCACTGGCGGTACTGGAGCCGTCCCGATACGCCGAAAAAGCGGCCCGCCCTCTTGTGGCCTATGGCGGTAACGCTTATGCTGTTGTCCCAGGTATGAAAATGATTGTTAAAGGTATTGGAATTTTCAAGGTTTACACTGGCGCCGTTACGGTAATTGCCTATCCAGTTTATCTGGCCGAACCCTATGCTGTGGCTCAGTGTGGTTGCGGGGCCCCGGCGGTAATCGCCGATTTCGCCTCCAGGCCGGTAATTGATGTCCTCGCTGATGCCGGGGCTGTAGCTTAATTCGCCGAATTCCCCCATTGAGGCGATGGGTATATTCCACTTTGCCGAAAGCGAACTGGACAGATACCAGGTATCGGGAAAGCTGTCCTCGTTTTGCATATACG
>JAIRXO010000189.1 GCA_031268255.1 Spirochaetaceae bacterium | reverse complement strand
ATTTTTTAGAAAGCCGCAAGGACCATTATAAGGGGGGGCGCATTTCCACACTGCCGGCGCGTAAGCGCCGCAGCATCGTCGCGCCCCCCTACGGCGCAAACACGGTTTGCGCCTACCCCTCAATTCGGAACCACCACACTGACCACGCAGATACAAGAAGGGAATTTTACCACCAACCTCACGGCCAAGAAGAAGAATAGCCACTGACCTCACCAACCGCACGGACTTCTAATTTACCGCAAAGTTAAAGAAGGAAGAAAAAGCAAAACTTTTTCGACTTAGGCTGTCCGCCGCAGACGGATAGCTCGACCTTGCGGTTAAAAAATCTTCGCTGTCCGTGCTGTCTGTGTCGTCCGTGGTTAATATTTTTGTGGTTGGATATTCTTAAAGAAGAACCACGGACAAATACTGACCATACGGAAGGAAGGAGACAAAACCTTCATACCTTTTGAGTTCTTTGTGATGAATTTCTATTCTTTTATCGGTGTTGTCTACTTTCCCCAAAAAACTAATGGGAAAATGGTTCTTTCTTTAATTTGGAATTGCCGGGAGTTTTCCGCCCTGGGAGAAACTGTAGTAGCCGGTTTCGGAAAAAATCACATGGTCAAGAAAACGTATGCCAAGTATTTCGGCGGCGGCGGCGAGCTGGGCGGTGATTTCCTCGTCCTCGGCTGAGGGACTTAGCTGTCCTGACGGATGGTTGTGGGCTACGATAACCGCGCTGGCCCGGTCCGACAGGGGATCGGAAAAGACCTCCCTGGGGTGTACCATGGTCTTGTTTACCAGTCCCAGGGTAACCATTCTGACGGCAATCAGTTCATGGGCGCCGTTAAGGGAAAGGCAGAGGAACTGTTCCTGTTTCCGGTCCGCGTAGTGCCGTATGAGGGCAAAGGCTTCCGAAGGGTGGTTTATCCTGCACCCCGGCGGCCCCCAGCGCCGTCTGCCGAATTCCAGCATGGCCAGTATGCTTCCGGCTTTGGATATGCCGAGGCCGCCAAGGGCGGAAAGCTCATGTATGGACGGCATGCCCTTGACATGGTCAAGATACTCAAGCAGTTCCTGGGCCAGGACGAGGACGCTTTTTCCCCTGATGCCGCTGTTGAGTATCACCGCGAGAAGGTCCCGGTCGGACAGGATCGACGGTCCGTACTGACTCAGTCTTTCCCTGGGGCGTTCCGACAGGGGGATGCCGCTGAGTCCTGTATAAACAGGGGTGTTGTAGATGAGGCCCTGTTCCTCCGCCGTTTTGGCGTTTGTTTGTTTTTCCATACCTTCTATACGGCTTGATCATGGGAAATGCTTTTATTCCCGGAAAAATTCCTTCAATCTGAAGAATGACCATCCGATACAGATGGTATGACCCATTCCCGAAGTGTTGTTCCCGTATTCTGCACCCTGCTCTTGGCCTCCTGCGCGGGTCTTGGCACGGCGGCCATACCCGAAACAGCGCCCGTAAGGCCCCCGGCGTCCGAAAGGCCCCGGACGCCCGAAAGCTCCCCGGTACCCGAAAGGCCGCCAGCGCCTGAACTTATTCTGGGCAAGGGCCGCATCGAATCGGAACAGCTTGCCGGTTTTCTCCTTAAAAATAACGCCGGTGCGGAGGCGGGTTTTGCCAGAACCCTCGCTGTCCTTTATATTGAAGAATGTGCGGCCGAAGGGGTAAATCACGATGTGGCCTTTGTCCAGATGTGCCATGAAACCGGCTTTCTCCGCTACGGGGGGCTTGTAACGCCTGACATGAACAACTTCTGCGGCCTCGGCTCCATAGGGCCGGGACAGCCGGGAGAACGTTTTTCCAGCGCCCGCATAGGGGTCAGGGCCCATATCCAGCACCTCAAGGGTTACGCGTCAGACGCCCCCCTTAAAGGGGAACTGGTTGACCCCCGCTACCGCTGGATAAAATACGGTTCGGCTCCCTCCATCCATGACCTTACCGGCCGCTGGGCCAGCGACAGGGAATACGGCAATAAACTAAGCGCCATTCTGGAACGGCTTTACAGTTTCGCACTCTAACCCGCGTTATAAGCAACATGGCGCATCTTTCGCGGCACAGTCGTTGCTTTGTTTGAACTTTCCTTGATAGTACTTTTTCACCGGCAATATATTTTGGTCATGGAGGTCGTTATGAAAAAAATAGCGATTGTTCTTATTATAGGACTGTGTGTAGGCCTTACCGGTGTTTTCGCGGATCATCCCGGAGGAACCGGCCTTGGCGTACTATTCCGGTCAGGGTACGACTTCACCGCCAGAGGTAACGGCGGCCTTGATGTCGGTCTTTCCATGAAGCTTGCGAGCGTTCCCGTATATTGGGGTCTCTTCCTCAATATCCACGACGGCTCGTTCGGCGCGGGAGTAACCGGTGACTACTACTTTGTGGACAGTTCCCTGATCAAGGACAGTGGATTCGACCTGGGCTGGTACCTGGGTCTCGGCGGTTATGGTTCCATGAACTTTAACTCTTATAACACCTATCTCACCGCGGGCGCCCGTATTCCCGCCGGGCTTTCTTTCCAGTTTGCCAAACGCTTTGAGGCTACTCTCGGTCTTGCCTATAACCTGGGGCTGCGTATACTCCCCACGGTTCACTTCCCATCGCACTTCTTCGACGGAGAACTTGGATTCCGCGTCTGGATCTAGAATCCGGTGTTCCGCCGCGGACAGCCGAAAGCTGTTTGCGGCGGGACTAGCGCAAAAGCCGCAGCCTGCTTAAAAAAAGCAGGGGATCGGCTTCGCCCAGGGCCCTGATACGGTGGTAATCTTCGGGAGTCTCTGTATCGGACCCTGAAAGTATAAGCGTGTCCTTCTGCCTCAGATACCACAGATAATGTTTGCCGGTGATGCGGGGCCTTTCCCTGAGATTCCACCGCTCAATAGAAGCCTCCAAAAAACCTCCCAACATTATGTGGTTTTCTTCTCCCGAAAGGAAAAAAAATTGATATGGGGAAGTAAAAAGAACTACCCGCCAAAACCCCTGCGCAAGGGATGCGTCATTGCGGAACCCGTCAAAAAGAAGTTTCTGCCCGCCCAGGGTCAGGTCGTATCCCGCCTTGCGGAGATGACGGCGCAGTGCGACAATTTCGGCCCGTACCTTTTCAGGATAATCCCCGCCTCTGGACAGGTCGTGGCGCCACTGCCTGAGCTGTTCCTCATACTGGTCCGCGAGGGCGGTACATTCAAGACAGGTGCCGGTATCGGAAAGGAGTTTCCATACGCCTGAAAACTTGTCGGTGAGCAGGTTAATAAGCCGTGTCGTTCCGCGTTTTGCCATTATACTTTGTCTCTATTATAGGATACTATATCGAAAGTATGCGAGTCCTGGTTATCTCTGACATACACGCGAATCTGGCGGCATTTCGGGCGGTTTTGAAAAAGGCCAGGGGGGACTATGACGAAATTTTCTGCCTCGGCGACCTTGTCGGCTACGGACCCCGCCCCAATGAATGTGTGGAACTGGCAGAGCGGCGCTGCTCCCTGGTTCTCGCCGGCAACCATGACCTCGCGGTCGGCGGGGTGCTTGACTGGGGCGATTTTTCCAGCCGGGCCAAAAATTCGGTACGCTGGACCAGCGCCCGTATCAGCCCGGAAAACAGGGCCTATCTTGCCGCCCTGCCCCCCCGTAAAGACCGGGGGGATATAATTTTTTCCCACGGCGGCCCCGAAAAACCCGCATGGAGCTATGTTCTTTCCGAAGATGACGCCGAATATTCCTTTCGGAACGTTCCATTCAGGGTCTGCGTATTCGGGCATACCCATATACCGTCGGTGTTTGTAAAAACCCGGAAAGGGGGAGGCGAAAAAGACGCCGGGGAAACCTGCCAGGCGGTCTACGGGCTCCCCGGACTTTCCGTAGATACCAATGAAACCGGGTTGAGGATCATGCTTAACCCCGGCAGCGTGGGTTTTCCCCGGGACGCCGAGGACGGGCATACCGCGGCCCGGCTTGACCGCGCGGCGGCGCGGTACGCCCTCTTCAATCCAGAAACGGGATTTTGGGTTTTTAAGCGCGTTGAATACAACATGAAAGCCGAGGCAAAGGAAATGACCAGGGAAGGGCTCTGGTAGGCCCCAAAAGACGCCCGCCTTAAAGGTTCTCTTTAATTTGAATTGACCTTTACCCCCCAATGCATCTATAGTCTTGATATGGGGATTTTAACCAGTCAGAAGATCAGCGCCTATTATGAACGCTATAAAAACATAGAGATAACGTACAGCAAAGAAATAATTCAGGTAACCAATCTTATCACCCAGCAGGTAGTACTCAAGTGCGTGAGCGATTTCTGGCCCTGCGTTATTTATTCTTCGTCCTTTACCGGCGCTAAAATTGTGGTCAATATCAATTCGGGCCTGCCCCAAAAACTGCAGCAGTCCAACAACCTGGTAAGCCTCCGTTTCTGCTTCAAAAACAGTGACTCCAGCACGCCGGTAGCCTTTTTTGTCTCAGCCAAGGCCGCGGGGTATACCCCCTATTCCGGTTCCAAGGACATGGCCATATTCCAGCTACAGTTTCTGCAGCGCCCCCCCGATGACCTTATCGAAATCATGGGGCGGCTTATGGACGCCAATATCAATTCGGCAAAGCGGCGGGACGAACGCATACTCCTTACCGTAGAATCAATCAGAAAGCTCAAGTTGCTTTCCAAGGACAGTTCTATTTTTATCCAGGGTATTCCCCGGCGCTGTATACTGCGGGATATTTCCTTTTCAGGCGCGAAAATCATCATGCTGGGAATTTCAAAATTCCTGGTAAACAAGGAAGCTGCCCTGAGAATTGATTTTGACGACCCCCGGGAATCGTTTTTGCTCAGGGGAAAATTTATCCGCGCCGAAGAAGTGGAAGGCCGCAAGGAACTTATCGCCCTTGCCATGCAGATGGACAACGCCCTGGTGCCCATGGGCTATAAAATCAGGATAAATGACTACCTTAGCCAGATCAGGACAGAAGGCGACCGCCGCGGAAGCGCCCCGCCCCGCCCTTCCGCGAAAGGCGGAACGCCCCAGACGCTTTCCCGGACACCGGAACCCGCCCAGCCGCCGGAGCCCGCCCAGCCGCCTGAACCTGCCCGGACGACGGAGCCAGGGGCACAGGGGTCTGCCCGGTGAACAACAGCGGAAAAAAGATACGGGCCGGCATCATCTTTCTGCCTGTTCCCGAAACATTCAGGGACCACCAACACGGGGCCGGTCAGGATTTCGCCATAGACCCTGACATACCCATCCCGGTGGAAATTTCCGCGCGGCTTGCGCCTGAGTTCTTTGCGCAGGAAGAGTTTTCCGCGCCGGAAGAATTCTCCGCGCCGCGCGAAGAGCCGGGGAGATTTGATCCTGAAGATCTCTCCTGGGAAATGATACTCGCGGGAATGTTGAAAATACTTTCCTTTCCCCCTGACGCGGGAATTGAGTTTGAGAAGCCTGACGCGGCGAATATTCCCGAAGAAAAAGCAAAGACGCTCCCCGCCTGCTTTGCCGATATACAGCCCCCGTGGCTCCCCTATTACCGCCGTTTTGTACTTGCCCTGAGACCCGGTATACTGGGAGAATTTACCGAAGCCGCCATACTCAAGGCAAGGAACGGCGACTATGATACGGCGCTGGAAATCCTCGCCGCGTTGGAAGGACTTTTTCCCCGGTCCCAGGCGGTGCTGCTCAACACCGCCCTGATCCTTGAGGACAGGGCCGGGGCGCTGGAAAGGAAGGGCCGGGAGAAGGAGGCCGAAGAAGAAAACCTGCGGGCACTGGAAGCCTATTCGCGGGTTCTCGCGCTTGAACCGCCCTTTCCCGAGGCGCTCTTTAACGCCGGATTTTTCTTTATGAAAACACGGAACTTTGAAAAAGCCACAGAATGTTTTTCGGCCTTTATTCCCCTTGCCGGAGATGACGAAAAAAGGGAAAAGGCACAGGACCTGGTAAAAGAAATCAGAGT
>JAIRXO010000121.1 GCA_031268255.1 Spirochaetaceae bacterium | reverse complement strand
CTTTCCTGTTCCCATACCAGCGAGCCGGGCTGTAAAATCATGGAAGCGGTGGCCGCCGGAGTCATCCATGAGGACCGCTACGAAAGTTTTCTCCGCATCAGGGAGGAACTTTCAGGACTTCCCTTTGGAAAAAACCAGTGATCGAAAAGACCCTGGCCCTTCTTGAATTTGACACCATACGCATGGAGGCCGCTTCCGAATCCCTGAGTGAGGAAGCCGCCGTCACGATACGCGGCGCCCTGCCTGAAAGCAGCCCCGAAGAAGCGTCCCTCCTTAAAAAGCGGGTCAAGGAATTCCACGGCCACATGAACGCCGATACGGGCGAACCCCGCCAGAGCTTTCCGTCCGTAGCCTTTCTCTTTCCCAAGCTCGAAGTCTCAGGTTCTTGCCTTGAGCTTGACGAAGCCTATGCCCTGGGGCTTTTTTCCGAACGGGCCGGGGAATTCGGGGCCTGGATACTGAAAAGCGGCGAAACGGACATAGCGGCCCTCGCGGCCAGGCTTCCTGACTGTTCATCCGTGGCAAAGGAAGTGTTCCGCGTCCTTACCAGGGAAGGCGTTATGCGCGATCTTCCCGAGTTAAAGGCGATACGGCGCTGCATCCAGCGGCTTGGAAAGGAGCGGGAAGAACTCACGGCCCGTTATACTTCAGGCGGCGAATACCGCCACATGCTCCGCTCCGAACTTCCTTCACAGAGGAACGGCCGGGTGGTTCTCGCGGTCAAGGCCAATTTCCGGGGCCGCATCAGGGGCATAGTACACGAAGTATCCTCATCGGGACAGACGGTATTTGTTGAGCCTGAGGAAGTAGTCGAAAAGAACAACGAAATACTTGTGGAAGAACAGCGCCTCAGTGCCGGTATACGGCGCATACTCCTTGAGCTTACCGGAACCATAGCCTCAACCGCTTCCGCCCTCAGGGTTCTTCACGAAAAGATATTGTACCTCGAAACTTTAAGGGCCCGTTCCCGCTTCGGCCTCTCGCGGGGCTATCACTACGCCCTTGACTCTGGCGGCGTCATCCTTAAACAGGCCCGGCATCCCCTTCTGGGAAAGGGCGCTGTTCCCATTGACTTTGTCATGGAGGACCCGGTGCGCGCCGTGATCATCACCGGCCCCAATACCGGAGGCAAGACCGTCGCCCTCAAGACCGTGGGCCTTCTTGCCCTGATGAACCAGTCGGGCCTTGCCATTCCCGCTGCCGAGGGAACGGCCCTGCCTTTTTTTGACGGCGTTTACGCCGACATAGGGGACGAACAGTCCATAAGCCAGTCCCTTTCAACCTTTTCGGCCCACATGACCAATATCGCGTCCATAAGCGAAAGCGCTGCGGCCTCTTCCCTGGTACTCCTGGACGAACTTGGTTCGGGCACCGATCCTGAGGAGGGGAGCGCCATAGCAATGGCCATACTTGACCACCTGCTTGAAAAAGGCGTCCGGGTCCTGGCGACTACCCATCACGGCATACTGAAAAACTACGGGTACAGCCGGGACGGGGTGGAAAACGCCTCGGTGGAATTTGACAGCCGTACCCTTTCTCCCACCTACCGTATTGTTATGGGCATACCCGGAGAGAGCCGTGCCCTTGACATAGCCCGGAGGAACGGCCTCCCCGCGGAGCTTGTCGACGGCGCGAGAACCTATCTTGCCGGGGAACGTTCCGATATTTCCGCCCTCATCAAGGGTCTCAAGCACAAGCACCGGGAACTGGACGATGCGCTCAGGGCCGGCAGGGATATGGAGGCAAGGCTCAGGGAAGAAAGGCGGAAGGCCGAACTCAAGGAACTCACGCTCAGGCAGAAAGAGCTGGAGCTTAAAAGCGGAAGCCTCGACAGCCTGCGCCGTTTTTTGTCCGAGAGCAGGAAAACCCTGGAAAACCTGGTGCGGGAAGTGAGGGAAGGGGAGCTGACGCGGGAAAAAACCCTGGCCGTCAAGGAATTCCTTGCGGGGCTTGAAGAGCAGAGCCTGCTCCGGGAACAAGGCCTCGCCGGGGAAGAGGCGGCTTTGAGGGAATACGGGGAGCGGGGCGATGCCGGAAATTTTACCCCCGAAGCGGGCATGGAAGTGCTGGCCGGAAAAAACAAAAGGAAGGGAACCATAGTCAAGGCGGGTAAAAAAGGTTCCTGGATAGTGGAACTGGGTTCGGTTAAGATGAGCATTGCCAGGGAAGAACTCTTTCCCGCCCCTTCACAGGGAGGACAAAAGGAGCTTAGTATAAGTTCCGAACTCTCAGGCGCGGCGCGGGCCAGTATGGAACTCAATCTCCGGGGCATGCGCCTGGAGGAAGCCCTTGAAGCCCTGCAAAAGCAGATAGACGCGGCGAGCCTTTCGGGCCTGGGCGAATTCGCCGTCATTCACGGCAAGGGAGACGGCATACTCCAGAAAGGAGTGCATGATTTTCTTGAAAAAGAAGCCGCCGTGGCCGATTACTATTTTTCCCGGCCTGAACTCGGCGGCTTTGGCCGTACCGAAGTGATACTCAAACGGTAACGGAGGCGGAAGATGATAAAGAATATTGTGTTTGACATGGGGAATGTGCTTGCTAAATTTGACGCCGCGCTTTTCTGCGCGTCCAGGGCGGAAAATCCCCGTGACGCCGAACTGCTGCGGAGCGCGGTTTTCTCCTCTGTTGAATGGGCCCAGCTTGACCGGGGGGTAATAAGCGGCGAAAAGGCCGTCAAGGCCATGGAGGAGAGGCTTCCCAAAAGATTGCGCGGGCAGGCCGCCTGGCTTGTCGAACACTGGTACGACCATTTTAAGCCCGACAGGGCAATGGAAAAATTTATCGGCGGCCTTAAAGAAAAGGGTTACGGAATATACCTCCTTTCAAACGCGGGTTTTGATTTTTATAATTTTAAGCCCTCCCTCGGCGCACTCAAGTATTTTGACGGCGGCCTCATATCCGCCGAGGTCCATCTCCTGAAACCCGACAAGGAAATTTTCCTTTCCCTCCTTAAAAAATACTCCCTTAAATCAGGCGAATGTTTTTTTGTTGACGATATGAGCGCGAATGTCGAGGCCGCTCTTAATCTTGGATTTAAGGGCATGGTGTATACCGGCAGGGTCAGGGATTTGGCCCTGGCCCTCTCCCGCGCCGGGGTTTGTTGATGGCGGGTATTTGCTTTTTTGCGCAAACAGGTTTATAATCGTAAGGATGCAAATTTATGCTGCAATAAATTGAAGGAGTGTTACGATGAAGCGAAAATTTTTGTCTCTTGTTCTTCTTGTTCCCCTGTGCCTGGCTGTCCT
>JAIRXO010000113.1 GCA_031268255.1 Spirochaetaceae bacterium | reverse complement strand
GACCGCGAAAAGAAAATCAACCACGATATGGTTAAGCCTGTCTATCTCCTCATTTACCACATTAAGGTACTTGTCAAGAATATTCCTCTGGTTCTGGGGGAGCTTTTTGATTGCTTTCTGGATGAGCTGTATATGAATCGATATTGAACCAAGGGGATTTTTTATCTCATGGGCGACTCCCGCCGCCAGGGTGGTAAGGCTCGCCAGATTCTCGGCCCGGCGCAGCCTCGCCTCCCGCGTTTTCTTTTCGGTAATTTCTTCTACATGAACAAGGGAGCCGGTAACATGGCCGTCCTTGACCAGGGGAAGCACGCTGACGCTGAGAAGGCGGCGTATGCCCTTTATCTCAACGGCAAATTCCCTTTCCAGGACCTTGTCGCCGTTTCTCAGGGTATGCTCAAGAAATTCGGCTATTGTTTCGTCCCTGACAGAGGCCCACACGGGCTGGCCTCCCGGCTCATAAGCGCCTATGGGGAAATAACGCTCGGCGTATTTATTGGTCAGGATGAGGTTGTGGTTCTGGTCGCAGACCAGAACCCCTTCGGTAAGGGAATTCATAACGCTCTCAAGCCGGGTGATTTCGCCTGAGGTCTGGATGAGCAGTTCTTCTACCTGGTCCCTGGTAAGTTTGGGTAGTTTTTTCAGCGCCCGTTCAATAAAATACCGCATAACGCCTCACCTGCCCTCACCATGCGCCGGAAGAAAACGCCGCGCCGGTACAAAGCCCTTCTTTTAATTCCACAAAAAGCCGTTCCAGGGCCAGAGAAGGATTCTGGTTATACACCATGTGGGCGCTTCCCGCGCAGCTTATTCTTTTTAGGGCGTATTCGCGGAACACAAGGGCCTCAGGCCCCCCGTCTTTAAGCGCGCCTGAGATGATGGACAAAAGCCGGGCGAGGAAACGGCCAAAAAGCCCCCGTACCATGAACCTGTTTGTGCGTTTTACCAGTTCCCCGATAACTTCTCCCATGTCGGCGGGGCGGCCAAGGCCCCCCTCCTCTGCCAGGGGGCTTGAGTATTTTCCAAGGGCAAGCAGCACCGGAGAAACGGCCTTATTCCCCGGCGTTTTTACGGCCCCCGCCGCGAAAGACGCGGCAAACCAGGCGGCCAGGGGGAGGAGTTCCTCCTCGGAGGGGGGGATAAACGCGCTAAGGTAGCCGATAAGCGTGCCCTGTAATACGCTGTCATTGTCCCTGAAAACCCTCCGCAGCACTTCTTCTTCCACGGCCCTGCTTCTCCGGGCAAAACGGTACACCCGGAGCCGGGAACGCACGGTGGGGAGCAGGTCCCCTTCGCGTACCGCGCAGAGTACGATGTAAAGATAGGGCGGCGGTTCTTCAAGAATTTTAAGCAGGGAATTCCTGGCCCCTTCCTGCATTTGGCCGGCGTTCTCCATGATGAGAATTTTTCTTTTGCCCCCCGGCGCGAGGCGGCTCCAGTAGGCGGCCCGCCGTATCTGGTCAACAGGTATGTGATCGCTGACGCCTTCGGCTTCAAGATCAAAGGCAAGGGCAAGAACAGCGTCGGCCAGGGCCGCCCCGCCCTCCCCGCTTTCCGGGACGCGGGAAAAATCTTCAAGTTTTTCGCTCAGGTCAAAAAGGGCGCCGTTTATTTTTTTCAGCTTTGAGTCCCCTTCCCAGAGTACCGGAGAAAAACGGAGGAGGAGCTTACGCACGGCCCGCGTAAAAAGAAGCCGCGCCGCGCCGCTTGAGGGGTCCCTGGCAAAACCCCGGGCGCACGCGGCGATTTCGGCTGAGAAGGGTTTGGAACCCAGGACCAGCATGTCCTGGCTGCCCAGATGACGGTGGGAGGCGCAGGAAGGACAGGTGCAGTTCCAGCTTCCCTGCTCCTCACAGGAAAGGACGCGGCCAAGTTCCAGGGCGGCGCTGCCCTTTCCCGATGCCTCGGGGCCGGTAAAGAGTATGGACGGGGCAAGGCTTTCCCCTTCAATATCCCTGATGAGCTGGCCCGTTATATCCTGACCAAGTATATTCTCAAACATGGCGCCCTCTCAGGCCGCCCGGCGTATCAGGAATTCCCTGAAAGCGCCGATAAGCGGAAAGAGATGCCGGGCAAAGAAACTGCTTTCCAGTATCTCTCCGGCCTTAAATACAGGCTGGACATACAGAATAAAAACCAGAATGGAAATAACGGCAAAGCCCTCAACAATGCCGAACACAAAACCCAAAAGCCTGTCCAGCCAGATAAAGCTGATGCGTATGATTATATCCCTGAGCATATATTCGAGAACCTTAACCAGTATGAATATGAGCACGAAAATGCCGACAAAGGAAAGTATCTCTGGAATAAAGCGCATATCAAGGGAATTGCGTATAAAGACCGCGCCGGCCCGGTAAAGGAAAAACGCGCCCGCAACGCCGAGGAGCAGGGCGGCCATGGACATTACTTCTTCTATAAGCCCCCGCACGGTACAGCGTATGACGATGATGGCAAAAAGACCTGCAAGAATAAAATCCAGCGCCGTAAAACTCATGGTACATCACCCCCGCCCCGCAGGGAACTTACTATGGTTTCGGCGATAAAAGCGGCGGCGTCTGTCCTGCCCATGTTACGGGAACAGGCGGCCATGGCGTCAAGTTTCCCCGCGTCGAGCTCGAGCAGGCGGGAAAGGCCCTGCCCGCTGCCCAGTTCCTCCGGGGAGAGAACCACGGCGGCTCCGGCCTTTCTGAACACGTCGGCGTTTTCCACCTGGTCCCCCCTGGTTCCCCTTCCCCGCAGGGGTATGAGGACCATGGGCCTGCCCAGGACAGCACATTCCCAGAGCGTTCCCGCGCCGCTCCTTCCGAGGACCAGATCGGACGCGGCAAGAACATGGGGCATTTCTTGTTTGATGTACGGCAGGGGCTTATAGCTTTCCGAGGCCGCCGGAGCCTTCCAGGCGCCGCCGGTCTGGTGTACCACGGTAAAGCGGGGCACAAGGCGGGGCAGCCACGCGGCGGTCAGTTCGTTTATTTCCAGGGCTCCCTGGCTGCCCCCGAGAACAAGGAGTACGGGTTTGTTGTTTGACAGGCCGAGAAAGGCCCGCCCCGCTTCCCGGCTGGACTGAAAAAAAGCCCGGCGCACCGGATTACCCGAGACCCGTATCCGGGAGGCGTATTTTGTGAGATAGCGTGCGGTTTCGGCGTAGGCGATAAAAATTCCCCTGGCAAAACGGGCGTTTATCCGCGTCGCCAGGCCGGGGCTCAGGTCTGATTCGTGGGTAAAGACCGGAATCCCCAAAGACCAGGCCGCGGCGCAGGGAGCCACGCTCACAAAACCGCCCTTGGAAAAAAGCGCCGAGGGTTTTTCTTTTTTCAGTACGCGGCGGGAGGCAAAAAAACCGGAAAGAACCCTGAACAGGTCAAGGACATTCTTAAAAGAAAGATAACGGCGGAGTTTTCCCGCGGGAACGCCGTAAAAGGAAATGCCCGCTTCCTCGACAATGGACCTGTCCATGCCCTTACGGGAACCTATCCAGAAAACCCTTGCGCCGCTTTCCTGATCCCCGGCCCCTTTGTTTTCCGCCGCGCCGGGCGCGATGAGGGCTTCGGCCACGGCTATGCCGGGGTAAATATGTCCTCCGGTTCCCCCTCCGGTCAGGGCTATTTTAAGCATTACCATACAGTACAGGATTTTATGATTTTCCGCAATTATTACCGGCGTATACTAACGTATATTAGCGCGCCGGGGATTTTACCGAATCGTTCAGTTTTGCCATGCACTGGCCCACATAGGCAAGGGTTGCGCCGTCGTCGGGGAGGAGCTGGAGAACCCTGCGGAAGTTGAGCAGGGCTTCCGAATATTTCTTTTTTCTGAAACTCATCATCCCTTCCTCAAAGAAACGGTTCGCCTTCATTTTGAGTTCAAGAATGTCAGGGGTAACCGCGTCGAGTATTTCGTAGAAAGGTATGGCCGTACCTTTACCCCGGAGCTTTACCGCGCCAAGGTAGCGGTACATATACGCCCCCGGGTTTTCAAGCTCCTTGAAAGTGTCCCCCGAAATAACCAGAGATACATTGTAGGCTTTGCACATGCCCTCGATGCGGCTCGCCAGGTTCACCGCATCGGAGATAACCGTACCCTGCATGCGGTCCTCGACACCGACGACGCCTATCATCAGGGGGCCCGTATGTATGCCTATGCCCATGGAAAGGGGCCGGTAGCTCATGTTTGCCCGGTGCTGGTTGTATTCGAGTATCTTTTTTTGAATCTCTATGGCCGAGCGTACCGCGTGGTCAGCGCCGTTACTCTGGGGAAAGAGGGCCATGATGGCGTCGCCTATGTACTTGTCCACAAAGCCCCCGTTCTCGGTGATGATGGGGACAATGCGGGAAAGATAGGAATTGATGAATTTGAAACTCTCCTCGGTGGAGAGGTTTTCCATGAGGGCCGAAAACTGCCTGATATCGGAAAAGAAAATGGTCATCTCCTTTTCCACATGGTCGCCCAGTTTAAGGTCCGCGACAGAACCCCGGTTCAATATTTTGAGAAAAGCCCGGGGTACAAAGGGGCTGAGTTCGTGGGGATCATCCGCCAGGATGCTCCGCCCCCCGCCGTCAAAGTCCTCAGGCAATTCAATCGCGTCCTCGACAAGGGTGGCTTCCGCGTCAGCGGCGCTTTCATCCGAAGCGGCGGCAGTATCCGAAGCAGCAGCCGTGTCAGCCGGCACAGGGGCGGCAGTGGCGGCGCTGGCTGTGTCAGCCGGCACAGCGGCAGTTCCAGTGGC
>JAIRXO010000229.1 GCA_031268255.1 Spirochaetaceae bacterium | reverse complement strand
GTTATTTGAGGAAAAAACTCTTATTACCATGACGGGGCAGCGGCTTTTTTTGCCAGGCTTGGTATAACTCCAAAATATGTCAATCTATCTCCCTAAACTAAAGCCCCGCCGGACGCTTGCTCAATGGGCTTGTCCGGCAACCCGGCGGGCTGGCGAACAAACCGCTGCCGTACTGCCCGCGAGGGTTTCACGGACGGTACGGCAAAAGGGCTATCGCGCCCCGGCAATGGCTTCGGCCACGGCCTTTTTGATGGCGTTGCTGGTGGTGGTCGCCCCGGCAATGGCGTCCACGTCGGTGGAATTGGCCGCGCTTATGGCAGCCGGAATCTCGGCGATGGCCCGGTCACTGATGGAGGGTGTCTCGCTGTGGGAAAGGATTTCAACCTTTTCAATCTTACCGCTGATATAGGTGACTCTGACTACCAGTTCCGCCCCTATACCCATGGCCCGGCCCAGGTACTGGTTGGGTCCTGCGGTAAAGTTTCGGGCCGCGGAGCGCAGGTCCAGGGGAGTCCTGCTGCCCAGGACGGATGACTGGGCCGTATCCCGCTTGACTTCCGCGGCGTTGCGTCCGGCTATACGGCCTGAAAAGAGACATTCGCTTAAATTGCCGCCGCCGTTATAAATATCACAGTAGAAGGAACCGAATTCGCCGGCGCTGTAGAGATGGGGTATGCTTTGACCCCATACATCCTGGACCTCGCACTCGACATTGCGCCGGGCGCCGCCCTGGGTATTGGTAAGGGTGGCCCTGACGGGGAAGGCGTAATAGGGCCCTGACGGGGCAAGGGCCTGCAGGAAGGGAGCGGCCCGTCTAAAGCGGGCGTCGTATTTGTTCCTGCAGAACTGGTTGTATTCAGATACTTCCCTGGTAAAGTTTTCCGCCGGAACCTTCATTTTGGCGGCCAGTTCTTCCAGAGTATTGGCCTTGATGATCCAGCCCTTGGCGATTTCTTCTTCCATGCCCTGGCTCCACTGGAAATAGGCCGGTTTAGCCCGCCGGGCTGTTTCGTCAAAAACACACCAGGCGTTATTGGGTACAAGCAGGCTGAACCATGTTCCGCCGTAGTTGGAATGGCCGTGCCGGGGGAAGGCGGTTTCGTTGGTAAACCTGGTCCCGTCGCCGCCTATGAATATGGCTGACTGGCTCATAAAGCCGGTCATGCGGTAGGATTCGGCAGGAAGCTGGAGCCCGTAGAACTGGGCCCTGCCGGTTTCGGGGTTGATAAAGTTTACGTCAGGCCCTGCCAGGGTACTCATGTGCCAGAGGTCCGCACCCGCGTCGATGGCCATTTTTACCCCGTCGCCGGTATTGTATTTGGCCCCCTTGCTGTACGCGTTGGAGAGCTGGGCGTAGTTTTCCAGCATGGCGTCGTTATTCTCAAAGCCGCCGCAGGCCAGGACCACCCCGTTTTTCGCCCGGATATTGTAGAATTTACCCTTGTTTTGCGCCACGACCCCGTGAATTATTTTGGTAGCCGGGTCCTGGATAAGGCGTACAGCCGGGGATTCGTACCACACATCGATCTTGTCGCTCCGGTCATACACGTTTTTGCGGAGCAGGTTCCAGAGGCTGGCGTTCCAGAAACCGGGTTCCACAAAAATGCCGTCCACCGCTTCCTCGGCGCCGGGAAGTTCTGGATATTCCCGCATGAGCCTGTGGTTGATGGTATCGGGATTTGCCCCCATGGTTTTAATGAGCCAGTCCTGGTTCGCCATGGTTTCGGTAACGATGAGGTTAATTACCTCGTCGCTCTGGTCCTCGTATAAACCCCGGAGGCCCTTAAAATAAAGGATGCCCGCTTCCCTGTCTTTGGGAATCAGGACCAACTGGAGGGCGTAACGGGTGTTTCCTCCCTCTTCGCCTTCAGGCGCCTTTTCCAGCAGCAGGACCTTTGCCCCGCTGTCCGCGGCGGATACCGCCGTTGACGCGCCGGCCCCGCCAAAACCGACCACGACCACATCGTATTCGGCGTCCCACGAAATACCCTTCAAATAACCCTGGGATGCCGAAGCGGAGCTTCCGCCCTGGGTTCCTCCGGGGGATTGGCACCCCGTCCAAACAAAAATTCCCGCCAATAGACACAGAAACAAGCGTTTCATCCTCGTCCTCCTGAATCAATATAAGAGCCGGGTTCAAACATATATGTTGAAAGCGGTTCATTTTAACAAAAATGGAGATAATAGATATAATAAGTATAATACATACCGATAAAAAAAGCAAAAAATCAATACAAAATCGTAAAAGTATTTTTCGGGAAAATGGGGTTAATTTTGAAAATAACCCGGAAAACGGCTACTGGCGTTTACAAACCCGGATTGGCCGGCGTTGCTTAGGGCAACGCTGATTAACTTGAGGCCAACCGGCGTTGCCCTAGACCGGCCAGGGGCCGGCGCCCTGCCTGAGGAGCCTGATTTCGCCGCCCGAGAGGTCCAGTATGGTGGAAAAAATGCGGGGACGCTCCTCCCCGGTGTCGAGTATCAGGTCGAGGTCCGCTATTGTCCCAAGCTCCCAGCCGCCTTCAAAAAGTTCTTCCTCTGGAATGGACGGAAGCTCTGTCCCCTCGCCGCTTTCGGCGGCGGACATCTCCGGCCCTTCGCCGCCCATGCTCCGCTTGGCGGTGATGGCGTAAAGGGGACAGCCCAGTTCCGTTACCAGGGTCCGGGGCAGGGGATGGCCGGGAATGCGTATGCCCGCCTCTTTCCGTTTAAGGCCCAGCTTTTTTTCGGTTCCGGGAAGGGTTTTCAGTATGAATACATAGGGCCCGGGTGAAAGGCGCTTTATGAGCCTGAAACGGCTGTTGTCAACGCTGCAAAAATCACCGGCCTGGGAAATTTCCGAACAAAGCAGGGTAAAATGCCGTTCGTCCCGTTCCCCCGAAAGACGGCGGAGCCGGGCGACGCCTTCCCGGGAATTTTGGGAGCAGACAAGGGCCCAGCTTGTATCGGTGGGGATGGCGGCGAGGCCGCCGTCCCCAAGTACCGTTACGCTGCGGGAGAGAATACGGTTGTCAATGTTGTGAGGGACAACGTATTCTATCACCCCGCGGACAGGCACTATTTACCGACCTTGATCATCAGCCAGGCGTCATCATAGAGAGGAAGGTTCTCCCCCACATCGTCCTTGAGTTCCGTATTGACAAGGTCTTCCGCCCGGTACAGGGGTTCTACCCGCTGCAGGGCCCGCGCCGGAACATTGGCCGTGGCGGGGAAGGAAAAAAAGTCGGCGAATTCGGCGTAGATTTCCGGCCTGTGTATATAATCTATAAACTTATGGGCAAGTTCCACATTCTTTGAACCTTTCAGTATGCACATGCTGTCAATGTAGGCAGGCCCTCCCTCAGGGGGAATAAAGAACACGGTATATTCCTTTTGTTCGTCGGTAATTTCCTCAAATACAACTTCGGCGTAGCCCTGGCATATCCAGAAATCTCCCTGGGCAAAGCTCTTGCCGTAGGCGGTGGCGTCAAAGCGCACCAGGTTGGGCTTCCACACTCTGTTTACCAGATCGCGGGCGGCGGCGATTTCGGCGGGGTTCACCGTGTTTACCGAATAGCCCAGGGAAACAAGGGCGTCGCCGAGCACTTCCCGCATATCGTCAAGCATGGTCATTTTGCCGGCGAGATCTGTCCTGCTGAATATGTTCCAGTTTCTTTCAAAAACAGGAACCCTGGCGGTATTAACGATGACTCCCGCGGCGCCCCAGTAATAGGGTACGCTGTAGTTCATATTGGGATCATAGGAGGCCTTCTGGAGAATCAGGGGGTCTATGTTGCCCAGATTGGCAAGGAGGGATTTGTCAATGGGCTCAAGCATATTTTCGTTTATCATTATGGACACATAATCCCCTGACGGGAACACAATGTCGTAGCCGCCGCCGCCGGTTTTGAGCTTGGCGAAAAGCTCCTCGTTTGATTCAAAAACGTCGTAGTTTATTTTTACGTTATACTCGTCCTCGAATTTCTCGATTATCGAGTCGGGGGTGTAATAGGACCAATTGTAAATATTGAGCCTCGGCTGTGCCTCGCAGCCTCCGGTGAGGGCGATTATGCCCAGCGCCAGGAAGATCCCCCGGAAAAGCGGCGCCCCGTTGGGGGCCGCCTCTGATACAGGTATTTTGTTCATCTTCTTCTCCTCCATGTCTTGTCCATATACTAACCGGAACCCCAGGGATTCCGGTAAACGCTTTACTTTACAGGCGGCGTCCCGCCTTGTCCCGCTTTATTTGGCGGCTATGTACTTGAGGAAATTTCTCAAAAGGTAGGTAAGGAATACGGTCCCCAGTATCATCACCACCGACAGGGCGTTGATTACCGGAGATACGCCTATGCGTATGGCTGAAAAAATAAACATGGGCAGGGTTGTCGAACCCGGACCTGATACGAAAGAAGTGATGACAAAGTCCTCCAGGGATATGGTTACCGCGGTGAGAAAGCCCGAAATGATGCCGGGCATGCAGACAGGGATAGTAACCCTGCCCAGAGTCTGTCTCTCGTTGGCGCCCAGGTCTCTGGCTGCCTCAATGATGGCAAAATCAAATTCGTCAAGCCGGGCCGTAACCATGAGAAATACGAAAGGCAGGTTGAAGGTTGTATGGGCGATAAAAATGGTGAGGAGGCCGAGGCGGAGCTTTATGCCGGCGAAGAACAGGGCGAGGGAGACGCCGACTATAATCTCCGGGAGTATCATGGGAAGAAAGGAAATCGCCTGGACATAGTTCCGCAGCCTGAAACGGTACCAGGCGACGCCTATGGCGCCGAAGGTTCCCATCACCGTGGCGGTGGCAGCCGAGCTGAAGGCGATGAGTATGCTGTTCCAGAAGGCCCGCCACAGTCCCCGGGATTCGAAGAAGAGCCTTTCGTACCAGATAAAGGAAAAGCCCGTCCAGTTCATTCCCTTGGAAGCGTTAAACGAATAGAGAATCAGCACCAAAAGGGGAAGAAAGAGAAAGACCAGCGTCGCGATAAAGACGGTTTGGGAGAAGGAGAATCTTTTCCGGTACGCCCGTCTGGCGTGGCGGGCCGCTTCTCCCTGGTTTTGTCCCAGACGCAGCGAGGTGATGATGTTGTGGACCACGTTTTTAATCATGCGCCTATACCCTTTACTTCGAGAACCCTGGACGCGTCCCTGCGCTGGAGGTTCATCATGAGAATGACGCCTAATGTGGTGATCACCGTAAGCACCATGGAGATGGCGGAAGCCACGGGCCAGTTCCGTGCCCTGGTGAGCTGGTCAGCGATTACATTGCCCAGCATATAGGACTCCATGCCCCCTATAAGGGCGGGAACCGCGTAGGCGCCGAATATGGGAATAAAGGTAAAAAGAACGGCGGTGTAAAGGCCGCTCCTGATATTGGGAAGCAGTATTTTGAACATGGACTGGGCCTTGGTTGCCCCCAGGTCCCTGGCCGCTTCCAGAAGGGAAAAATCGAATTTGTCTATCGTGGAAAAGAGGGGCAGTATGGCGTAGGGGAGGTACATATACACCAGTACCAGGCCCACCGCGCCCTGGTTGTAAAGGAACTCTATATATTCGTCAATGAGTTTTATCCTGAGGAGGAATTCATTGATAAAGCCGTTGTTCCCCAGAATGTTCATCCAGGCGAAAACCCTGATGAGGAAGTTGGTCCAGAAGGGAATGATGATCAAAAGGAGCAGCGCCGTCTGGTACTTGCTCCTGGCCATATAATAGCCGCAGGGGAGGGCGATGAGTATGGTTATCACCGTGGCGACCACTGAGGTAAAGAGGGTTCTGATGGTGATAAGCGCGAAGTTGGGATTTGACAGGGCGCCGTAGGCTTCCAGGGTAAAATCCCTGTTGGGTGCTTCCCTGCCCTGAATGACGCTGCCTATATCCTCGACAAGATGCTTTAACAGGATGAGGGGGTTGCCGTTGGCGGCGACTCCCGCGTACATGCCCTTACGGAGCAGGCTGTAAAGTATGATGATGAGAATGGGAATCAGGAAAAACAGGGTAAACCATACGGCCATGGGGGACGTGTAGAGGGGGCCGTAGTTTCTTTTCCCCGGAACGGCGCTCACGGTTCTCTCACCCCGACGATATACCCGTCTATGGCGCTCCAGGATATGTATACTTCGTCCTTCCAGACTATGTCGGGCCCCTCGTCGGAATATTTGGCGTGCTGCTTTATTATTCTGAGCGTGGCATTTTCGTTCACCATGACATAGAACTTGGTCTGAAAGCCCGAATAGATGGGTTCATCCACAAGACCCCGGAAGAGGTTAATATCATCCCGATTGGTCGCGGGCTTTTCCTTGGAGATGAGTATTTTTTCGGGCCTTATGGTAAAGCTGACCTTCTGGCCCGGTTTAAACTCGTCAACGGTGGTACACATGATTTTTCCCAGTTCGGGAATCTGAAGCTCTGTCATGTATTCGGTCTGGCTTTTGTCGAGCTTGACCACCGAGCTGATCTCGGCGCTGTACAGATTGTTCTCGCCGATAAAACGGGCCACAAAATCATCGGAAGGGCTTTCGTAAATATCATGGGGAGTCCCTACCTGGAGTACGTTCCCCTTGTTCATTACGGCGATACGGTCGGAAACAGACAGGGCTTCCTGCTGGTCATGGGTAACGTAGATAAAGGTAATGCCTATCTTGTCGTGAATCTGGTCAAGTTCTATAAGCATGTGCTGCCTGAGCTTGGCGTCAAGGGCGGAGAGGGGCTCATCAAGAAGCAGCACCCTTGGTTCGTTTATAAGCGCCCTGGCTATGGCCACCCGCTGTTTCTGCCCGCCTGAAAGCTGGTTGGGCTTTTTATAGGCATGCTCTTCGAGTTCAACCAGTTTGAGGTATTCGGTAACTTTTTTGGCAATTTCGTCTTTAGACTCTTTCTTTACCCTGCAGGAAAAAGCCACATTGTCAAAAACCGAAAGATGGGGGAAAAGGGCATAATTCTGAAACACCGTATTGACCTGTCTGCGGTTGGGAGGCAGGGGGAGCATGTCCGTACCGTCTATGGTTACCACCCCGGTGTCGGGGCTTTCAAAACCGGCAAGGATACGGAGCAGGGTTGTTTTGCCGCATCCCGACGGCCCCAGGAGGGAAAAAAATTCCCCTTTCTTAATCTCAAGGTATATGTCTTTCAGTACCTTAAAGTCACCGAAGGCCTTGGATACCCCTTCGATAACAACATCGCTACCGTTCAAATTTTTTCTTCCAGCCTCCCTTAAAAACGGCGATACAGTCTACAAAAGTACAATGCGGATTTTGTCCTTTGTTGTCAATAGGGGAGTTCGTCAGACGGATAGGGCCAGAGCCCGCCGCGGGCATCCCTGAGGAGCAGCGCCGTTTTCCCCGCGCCGCCTTCCCTTTCTCCGGCAATGACATCTTCGCCGAGCCGTATCTTGCCGCCCCCTCCGGGCAGGTCAAGGGCATAGGCGGGAAGGGCAAGGCCCGAGCAGAGGGAGGCCAGTTCCCTGTAGACAGCCAGGCCCTTCCTGAGGGGCACCCTGAAATGGGCGGTGCCCGGGGCAAGGTCAAGCTGAAAGAGGTAGTAGGGCGAGAGCCCCAGGTCAAGGCAGTCCTCAAAAAGCCCCGCCAGGGTTTCGGCCCTGTCGTTGATTCCCCTGAGCAGTACGGTCTGCACATGGACAGGAATACCCGCCCCGGCAAGGCTGCCCAGGAGAGTCCTGCTTTCAGGTGAAAGTTCCCGGGGATGGTTGATATGGATCACCACGCGGAGGGGGGCACTGGAGGCAAGGAAGCCGATGAAAGCCGCGTCGATACTTGAGGGCTCGGTAATGGGGACACGGGTACAGAC
>JAIRXO010000188.1 GCA_031268255.1 Spirochaetaceae bacterium | reverse complement strand
GAACAGTATTAATTGCTTCCGAATCGTGTTAAAATACAGCGTCTGGTACCGCGGCCCTTCGAGACCCGACGGCATACCGGGGATTTCGGGGCTTGCCAATTTTACCGGCAGACAGCGGCATCATTGAGCCCCACACCGTGCTAATTTATCGGAGGGACGCCATACGCCTTGCTATGGCGCTTTTTCGGGCGGGGAGGTTCATTTGGGGGGTAGGCGCAAATCATGTTTGCGCCGTAGGGGGGCGCGACGATAAAGGTAGTGCTTCGGACCGACAGTGGGGAAATGCGCCCCCCCACCATACCGGTCGGCGCGGGCTCCGTTTCGAATCCCCATTTTGTCAGGTTAGTGTTACATGATTGGAGATAAGGGGATTCGGCTTCCGGTCATCCGCTTCCTGCGGACTCCCTCCAGCCCGTCTCCGCCCGCTGCCGGGGCATCCCTGCCCCTTTTCCTCCCTCTGGTCGGCGCGGGCTCCGTTTCGAATCCCCATTTTGTCAGGTTGGTGTTACATTATTTGGAGAATGGGGGATTCGAACCCCCGGCCTATAGATTGCGAACCTATCGCTCTACCAACTGAGCTAATTCCCCAGACTAGGTGGATAGTATAATAAAAGCGGCGTAAAAAATCAAGCGGCGTTTCAAAAGAAGCCAACGGCCCCCAGGAGAAGCGCGGCGGCGGAGAAGAAAATCAGGGAGAGAAAACCTATGGATATGAGGAGAAGGGGGCTGCCCCGGAGGCTGGGAGGCACTGCCTCAAGCATCGAGCGTTTCTCGATTTCCCTTATGGTAAGGAGGGAAAAAAGCAGCCCGAGGGAAAAACCCATGGCCAGGACCACCGCTTCCGCGGATGTCGAGGCAAGGGTAAGGGTAAGGTAGGACGCTACCAGGGAAAGGCCGTTACCGCTGTGGGTATCCCCGTCGTCTGTGGGTCTGTCGTTTGGCGGCAGAAAGCGTTTCAGCACATTGCCGTATAAGCCGTGGGTCAGCACTGCCAGGGGGAGTATGAGTACATTGCCCATAACCACGGTCAGGGGTATAGCCAGATAAAAAACCACTATCCAGACGGTCATCACCGAACAGAAAAGGACGGCGGCGCGGAAGGCGAAAAATCCTGGGGTGGAGTTTCCCGCGCGGCCCAGGGAGCTGAGGTCCAGGCCGAACTGAAAGATGAGATTCGACGACAGGGCGGCAAAAAGAGCAAGAGAAAAATACAGTCCCACGTTATGTTCCTTTCCCTATGGTTTCGTTCCGTATTTTTCTGAACAGGGCGACAGCGTAGCCCAGGAGTATGCAGCCCCCGGCGGAAGTGCTGATGAGGTGCGAAAAATACGGGTTTTCCCGGTCCGCGAAAGCCCATTCGATGATGCCCTGGCTCCCCGGAATGGAAAGGGCGCCGTAAGAGAGGGGTTCCCGGATCAGGGCAAATCCCATGATAAGGCCGCCCAGTATCAGGGCTTCCAGTATGGCTTCGTAAAGCCCGTCGTCAGGTTCCAGGGTATCAAAATTCTTGCTCACCGAGGTGCTGATAAAAGAAACAGGAACCAAAAGTATGATGATATTCAACTCAAGAACAAGAAGGGGCGATGCCAGGGAGAGGATGAGCATAAAGGCGCCGGAAAAGAAACTGGCGATAAATATCAACACCAGGTATCTGCCCGCGCGGGGTATGATTTTTTTCGCCCACAGGGACACCACGGCGCTCATTACATAAATAAAAATCAGCGCAAGGGCCGCTATCAGGGCAAAGGCCAGGCGTGATGAGGAGAGAATGATCAGGGCGCCGCTCGCAAGGGAGACCAAGGGGCCCTGGGGACCCCAGAAGGGATGGGCTTCAGGGTATTTACTCATTGCGTCCCTCCTGATTCAAGTTTGCGCCGGTAGATTCCAAGTATGCTCTGAGGCATGGCCTCGAGGACTCTGGCGCTGTGGCCGCTCAGGGGGATAATTCCGGTAACTTTTCCGTCCTGCGACACCGTGGCCAGGCATGAGGCGGGAACGCCGCCTGAAAGAACGGAGAATACCGCCGCCTTTCCCGTACCGTCTTCGAGTTCATACCAATGGGCAAAGGCCCCGGAAGGAGCGGCTTTTTTATCCTGAATTTTCCGTATCCGTCTCGGGTCATTTGTTTCCGAGAGAGAGCGGTTTACCGTTTGAATAAAACGCTCCTCCCGTACCGCGCCGGTAAAAACCCAGAGCAGCGTGTTGAGCAGCAGTATGCCCCCTATCCATGCGGCTATGACACCCCATTCCTTTACAGAACCGGAAGGGGTGGCGGCGTTATCGCTCATCGGCGCTCCTCCGTCTTTCAAAGAAGAACCAGTTTTCGGCGCCCCGTATCAGGGGAACCAGGGCGTTTACCAGGGCAACGGCAAAAAAGGCCCCGTAAGGTTCCCCGCCCGGATACCTGAAAAGAAAACTGAAAAGCGCGGCCAAAATAGATACGGCGGCAGCGCCAATGCCCGACTTTGGCCCGGTTGCCGGATCGGCAAGGAGTATGAAGGCCGCGGCGAGGCTTCCGCCGGTACACAGGCCGAACAGTATGTCGCCGCCTCCCAAAAAACCTCCGTAGGGAAGGGCCCCGAAAAGGCGTATCAAAAGGCCGTACACGGCAAGGTATACCGCCGGCATCCAGAAACGGCTTATCTGGGCGGCGCTAATCAGCACGGTTGCCGCGGCAAGGGCAAAGAGGCCCCGGTCGGCGATGATGGCCGGACCGTCAAAACAGAAAAGCTGTATATAGCCTTCGGGAAGGGTCGCCCTGAAAAAAGAAAACACCGTCGAATTAAGCAGGCCGGTAAGCATGCCGTCGAATTTCCCCGGGGTATACCCCGCGAGTTTTATGATCCCCATCGGGGACCCCATCGGGGACCCTGACGGATCGGCATACCCTTTTGCCAGGGCGTCCGAAAGCAGCGACAGGGCCGAACCTTCAAGATTTTGGGAAAACAGAAAACTAAACGAAAAGTATATAAAGAGCCAGCCGCCCAGGGCGGGATTGAGCCAGTTTGATCCGAGGCCGCCGAAACTGTGTTTGACAACGGCAATGGCAATGACCGCGCCCAGGGCCGGGAACAGGGGGTGCGCCGTATTGGGCAGAAGCAGGGTGAGTATCAGGGCGGTCGCCGCGGCGCTGCCGTCCAAAAGGGTCATTTTTTTGTTTTTTATATTGACAAGAAATTCCGTTCCGAGGGCGGCGGCGAGGGCGGCGAGGGCGGCATAAAGCGAATGAAACCCGTCGGTCAGCGAGGACTGTACTATCACCGCGAATACGCAGATATTGAGCAGCCACATCCTCCACCGTGTCGAACGGGAAAGATTTATCTGGGGCTCCAGGGCCGTAAGGATATGGTCTTTCACGCTAACGCTCCCTGTCCGCCGTGTTCCGTATGGAGGCGCTTAACGCTATACGGGAAGGGCACACCAAATCGCAGCAGCCGCAGCTATGACAGGCGCCCATTGAGTCGGCCATAGCCATGCCGAGTTTTGCGGCCTTGTAGAGGGCCTCAGGGTCAAGCCCCACGGGGCATACCGCGCGGCATTCGCCGCAGCCTATACAGCCCGCCCCGGGCAGGCTGCTCCGGTGTTTTTCCAGGAGGGCGAACACGGCGAAACTTGTTTTAATCACCGGCTCATCAAGGTCCGCCACCGCTTTCCCCGAAAGGGGAGAACCTGTGGCTATACACGCCGGAATTCCGGCAAAGCCGCCGCACTGCTCAAAGAGTTCGCCTATCCTGGTTCCTATTCGTACCTTGAGCACCCTGGGCTTTTTTACCGCCGATCCCCCCACCGCCACATAACGCTCCAGTATGGGTTTTTTGAGCTTCACCGCGTCAAAGACGGCGGCCAGGGTAGCCGGTCCAAGGGTCAAAAAACCGCCCAGCTCAAGGCCCTCTTTTTTTTCAAACTGCCTGAGCGCGTATTCAAGTTCCCTCTGGTTGTGCTGGGGATAACGGTTTCCGACTATCATAATGTCCACCGGAATCCCGAAGGACCCGGCCTTTTCGGTAAAACGCGCGGCAAGGTCCTCCTCGCCCTGGGAAACCACAAAGACTATCCTGTCAGCCATGGCCGCCCGGGCGGTAATGACGCTCCCCTCGGCGACCCGGTCAAGCCTTTCGTGAACCAAAACATAATCGGCGGCAAGCCAGGGGTCGTCAAAAACGCAGCGCACCACGACGCTCAGGTGACTGTCCCTGCCCCTCCTGTCGGCGATAAGGTCCGAGACCGGAACGCCGCTCCCTTCCATCTCCACTATGCCGTACTGGGAAATAATGCGCTGTATCTCAGGGGCGCTGAGACTGGTCCATGGAAAGACCTCCTCCCGCCTGCCAAGTTTTTCAAAAGAACCTTCAAGGTGAATCACCAGCGCCTCGTTGGCTGTGTCGCCGGCGCCCTTCCAGGACACAAAGCGCAGCACCCTGCCGGGAACCGTCGCGTGGACATTGGCCGAACCCCGGCCCTGGCCCCTTCCTATGATCATGCCCTCAGTAACCCTTTCCCCGGAAGTAACCACCGGATAGGCCTTCTGGCCTGAATGTTGAATCAGGGGTATGACCGAAAGCGCCGGAAGAAAGGCTGTCGTATAAGCATCGCGGGGAGGTACGGAATGATCTTCGTATTTTATCCCGCCCCGGGAAAATGAATACATCTTCATGCGGCGATCCGTTTGTCGCTGTACCTGACAGAAACGCCTTTTTTCTCACCGGCCCTGGCCCGCAAAAACCATGCGGGAAGGAGCAGCGCGCAGAGGCCCGCCGTCCAGAACAGATCGGGAAACACGGCGGGAGCGGGAGGGTTTTCAAAAAGGGTAAAAAGCGCCGTATCCCCCGCGCTGATACCCGGCATGGCAACATCACGGGGCGCGGCGCTAAAGGAACCGATGAGACCGTCACTGTCCAGGGTATAGACAGCATAGCCCGCCCCGCCCCGCCCCTCCGGTTCTCCAAGGGGCCTGTGGGAAAATTCCTTCTGAAAGGACAGGTGATCTTCAAAATCGGCTCTGGTAATTTCTCTATGCATCTCCCCTCCATGGTAAAGGTTTACACCCCGAAAGAAAAGGGGAAAAGCGAAAATTACCGCCGCGCCGAGGGCAAAAGGAAGCAGTACCGGAAAACTTTCCCGGAAAAGTCCCTGTTCGGGAATTATGGAAAGGGGAATAAAGCGCGTATGCCCCAGCCGCCGCGACAGGGCCTTCTTCCGCCAGAGGGAAAGCCACGCGAGAAACAGGGCAAAAGGAAGGATGAAAAACAGGGGGAAAGGAATTCCGCTGACAGCGAAAAGGCCCGTCCAGATCAGGGCAAGAAGGACGACGGCAAGATGCCTTGTAAAAGGTTTTTGAAAAAACGGTCTTTCCATCCCGGAAAGGGCCGTCCATTCTTCCATGAGCGGGGCAAGCAGTTCAAACATAAGGCGGAGCAGGGCGGCAAGGACAAAACCGGGCGGGCCGAACCAGGCCAGCACCCCCAGAAGGGGAAGGGCAAAAACAAAAAGCCGCCTGCGCCTGAAAAGAAAAAGCATGAGCAGAACGACCCCGGCAAAAACAAGCAGGGGAAAAACCAGCGGCCTGGAAAACCCCTCTGTTTCAAAGCTATGGGGAATGTCAGCCAGGGCCAGGGAAATTTTTTTCCTCAGGGCGCCGGGAGTCCCGGAAAAAAAGGCGGAGCGCAAAGGGAAAAAGAGCCGCCGCTCCGTCCCGTCCGTAAAAACCGAACGGAGTTTTTCCGCGTATCCGTCGTCGCGGGGATCAAGGCTGTCAATGCGCTCCCGGTACAGGTCAAGGGGAACCGTTTCTATGCCGCCAAAGTCATCGTAAAAAACCCTCTGGCCTGATTCGGAAATCACCGGCTCTATGCCCGCGCCGTCAAGCAGGGAACGAAGCTGCCTGTCGCTGTACGACGGGTCAACCCGTAAGACAGCGTAGGAGACCCCTGTTTCGGACAGCATATTCCCGGTGAAAAACCCAAACCCCAGGGCAAGGACAAGGGCGGCGAGACCGCATAGCACTGTGGGCTTTTCCATACTTATGAATCCCTAGAGCTTGGCAAAAGCCGAGGCGATAAAAATACCCAGGAAGCCCCCTACCACAACCTCAAGAGGCGTGTGGCCGTGAATCTCCTTTATAGGGTGGTATTCGATGCCGAATTTTTCGCAGACGCTTTTACCCAGAAGATTCAGGGACCGGGCCTGCAGCCCTGACGAACGGCGCACGCCCACAGCGTCGCGTATGATTATAACAGCAAAAAAAAGAGTAATAACAAATAAATTTGAACCCAGCCCTTCCTGGAAAGCCACCATGGACGCCATGGCGCAAACCAGGGCCGCGTGACTTGAGGGCATACCCCCGGTCCGCCAGATAAGGGTTTCGATAATGTCGCGGGACGTTTTCCGCCTTGCCCTCAGGATGATAATGATTGTTTTAAGGAGTTGGGCAAAAAACCAGCTTGTAATCGACGCCAGAAAGATCTGATTTTCAAAAAAAGCCCTCAGCGTCTGTCCTGTTACCAATACCGACATCATCTAACAATTGCCCGGCAGCCCCCCCTTTGTCAAGCCGTCGCGATGGAGTATAAAGGAAGCATGGCCCTGGAACTGCTCGCCGCCGAAAACGATGACAACAGGCGCCTTGACCGCGTACTGCGCAAGGCCCTGGACAGCCTGGCCCTTTCGGCCATACACCGCCTGCTCAGGACAGGCAAAGTGCGCGTAAACGGAAAAAAAGCCCCCGCGGACTGCCGGGTCAGAGCGGGCGACACCATCGCCATAGATACCGCCGCCATAGATACCGCCATAGACAAGCGCCGCACAACAGCCCCCGCGCCCCGGCGCCCTCCACGGGACACCGGGCAGGATACGGCCCAGGACACGGCGCGTGATACCGGACAGGCCCCCGAACCCAGCCTCTCCGTGCTGTATGAGGGCGGCGGCCTTTTGATACTCAACAAACCCCCGGGCACGGCGGTCCACGGCAGAAACAGCCTTGACACCAGGGTAAAATCCCGCCTCGAAGCAGAACTACCCCCCTCCCTGTCCTTCAGCCCCGGCCCCCTCCACAGACTCGACGTTCCAACCAGCGGCGTCCTGGCCTTTTCCAGCTCCCTCGCCGGAGCAAGGGAATTTACCCGCCTTCTCAGGGAAGGAAAACTCAGGAAATACTACCTCGCCGTTGTCCAGGGAAAACTGGACAGACCAGAAACCTGGGAAGATACGCTGCTCAGGGACAAAAAAAACCGCACCAGCGCCGTTGTCCCTGACAGCGCAAATCCTGACAGCACAAGCCCCGGCAGTAAAAACCCCGGCAGCGGAACGCCTAAGGCCAGGGCCGCCCTCACCCTTGCCACGCCCCTCGCAAACTCAGATGACCATAGCCTTCTCCTCCTCGAAATACGCAGCGGAAGAACCCACCAGATTCGGAGCCAGGCAGCTTCCCGGGGCCATCCCCTGTGGGGCGATACCAAATACGGAGGAAAACGCGGCAGAATCCTGCTCCACGCCGTTCTCCTCGTGTTTCCCCATGACCGGCCGCCTGACTTTCCCTCCTACTGTTTTGCCCCCCCTCCCCCGCGCTTTCTCGAAACAGCACTGGCCCTCTTTCACTACACCGCAAGCGACTTACAGAACAGAGTCATGGAACATACCCGATAAGATGAAGGGGGGCGCATTTCCCCACCGCCTTCTGAGCGTCGCTGCCTCGTCGCGCCCCCCTCCGCTCCAAAAAAATAACAGCGCACACACAGCCGGAACGTTATACGCAAATAAAAAATGGGGCTGACCAGGAAGTTGGTGCGCAAACTACGTTTGCGACTTCCCGGCCAGCCCGGGTTTGAACTTGTTTTACGGCTCGCTACTAAAATAAGCCATGGCCTCTTCAAAGGTAGCCTGGTTGGTGATAAGCACTTCCTTTACCACCTCGTCACCGGTCCCGTATACCCTTAAGAAACCGGAATAGGTTTCGATTAGCGCCAGCTCGGACAGGTCGATGTCGTCCAGGTCCATTACATCGCTCACATCGCCTTTGAACGATCCTTTCCGGGTGGCGTCGAGGATTACTTTTCCGCCTGTATCCGTTTCTTCGTTGGATAGGGTCAGAGCATAGGTGTAAGACTCCGTATAGGAGAAGTCTAAAGCTACCGTAGCCGCTTGAGTCTCTTCATTAATACTTTTTATGGTAGCGGAACCATTCTCCTTCATATTTATTGTTGTGTATCCACCGTAAAAGACAGTGTCTCCTTCGTTTATCTCAGCGGTAACTTCGGCTTTAACATTCTGATTACTGGAGAACGTGTATTTGCTGCCTTTCTGGGGCATCCCATCGGGGCCATCTTCGCTATAACTCCCGCTGCCTGTTATTTTCATGCCGGGGATGGTGGTGGTATCCGTAACACTCCAATTATCCGAAATTGCGGCGGTTACAATCACCCCTTCTACAGTGTCGAACACCGCTGCAAAATCAGTTCCCATCGCGCCCAGCAGGGCTGCGGCCCCGGTGTCGTCATCAACATAGTCGACATCCTCTGGAAGAGCCGGTAAACTCGACGGGCCCGGTGTGCCGTTGCCATCGCTTCCCGCGGGGTTTGAGCAGCCCGCTGCCAGAACGGCTATCACCGTCAGGGCGGTCAGGAGACCTGACGCCTTTTTCAGAAAAATATTCATTGTACTCCTCCTTGTAGT
>JAIRXO010000122.1 GCA_031268255.1 Spirochaetaceae bacterium | reverse complement strand
TTTTTTTATATTTTTCAGATGCTTCCTTTTATTATTTTTATCAACTATTCTCACAAAATCTTAGGGATAATACGCAAGGAAATCGCCCTTAACGCCTAGAAACGGCATTGCTTATCCATTTGGGGGGTAGGCGGAGACTTGCGGAGCAAGGCGCCGGCTTTCGGGCGGCCCTTCGAGACCCGATGGCATACCGGGGATTTTATCGGGCCTACGCCTTTCCGCATTATCACCGGGACGCGCTACGCTAGCTTGCGCGCTGTGATTTGGCGGGGGGCGCGTAACAAAAATACGCTCCGCATATTTTTGTTTTGGAGTTTGCCGCAAGGCAAACTCCCAGGCGGGCGGTGTACCCCAGGTGGCCGTGTGGAAATGCGCCCCCCCTTATAATGCTCCGCTGTAAAGCCGCGCCAGTTCTATGACCAGCTTTGAGGCGGCGAGCATATCGGGTATGGACGCCCATTCGGCAGGGCCGTGGAAATTTCTGCCGCCGGTAAAAATATTGGGGGTTGGGACTCCCAGTTCGGTAAGCCTGGAGCCGTCGGTTCCACCGCGTATGGGCTTGAGGTGTATGGGTATGCCGAGATTCTTGGCCGCCTGTATAAGGCGCTCAAGCACTTCGGGGCGTTTGTCGATTTTTTCTTTCATATTAAGATACTGGAGTTTGGAAGTAACGGTTACTTTTCCGCCGGGGAACTGGGCTTCTACGGCTTTGGCAAAGGTATCAAGGTTGGAAACCCGCTTTTTGGCCTTGTCATGGTCAAAATCCCTGATGATGAGTTCCAGTTCGGCTTTTTCGTGGGTTCCTTTAAGCGATGAAAGGCAGTAAAAGCCGTAATAGCCGTCGGTGGCCTCGGGGCTTTCGGTCCGGGGCAGCAGGGCGGCAAAATACGCGGCCATGAGGGCGGCGTTTGCCAGAACACCTCTGGCCGTTCCCGGATGGATTACCCTGCCCTGGAAGGCCACCGAGGCGGAATAGGCGGTAAAACATTCGGTTTCGAGTTCTCCCAGGGGGCCGCCGTCAAGGGTATAGCAGGCTGTGGACCTGATTTTTTCAAGGGGGAATTCGGGGAGCCCTTTGCCGGTTTCTTCATCAGGGGTGAATATCAGCTCCAGCGTTCCATGGGGAATTTCGGGATGCTCAAGCAGCCAGGCCGCGGCGCCCATGATTTCGGCTATGCCGGCCTTGTCATCGGCGCCCAGAAGGGTTTTTCCGTCTGTATGAATGATGCCTTTGCCCTTCTGGGCTGCAAGGTCTGGGTCCAGGGCGGGATCGAGGACAAAAGAGCCAAGATCAATGCGCCTGCCGTCGTAGGGGTTTTCGACTATGGCTTTTACATTCTTTCCCGATGTTTCCCCGGAGGTATCCATGTGGGCAAGAAAGCCCAGGGCGGCGGCCTTTTCGCAGGACGGCGCGGGGGGAATACGGGCAATAACATAGCAGTGGCTGGTTAATTCCACATCGCTGATACCCAGGGAACGAAGCTCCTGTTCCAGGGCGCGGGCAAGTTCCCACTGCCCCGGCGTTGACGGAGTCTCTTCGGCGTTATAGGCGCTTGTGGTTTCATACGCGACGTATTTCAAAAAGCGCGGAATTACATAATCGTGGATATCGGTATCGCTGATGATCATGGCCCTAAGTATATGCCCTGGCGGAAGTTCTGTAAACTGCTCCATTACTTTGCCGCTATTATTTGACCCGGCGGAAAAGGGGGATTATACTAAACATGTCGGGAAACGCCAGCTTCCCGGCAGTTTTCCAAAAATCATGATTTCCGGGGTTTATTTATGCAATTCCGTTCAACCGGCGCGTCTGAGCCGCTGGTTTCGTTTAAGGATGTCATACTTCGCTGTATTCCACCTGACGGGGGACTCTATGTGCCCGCCACGACAGTGGATATGCGGCAGTTTTTTCTGTATATGGATACCAGCGCCACCTATCCCGAACTGGTTGCCACAGTTACGCCGAGCCTCCTTCAGGGCGAACTGAACCCCTTTTCGGCTTCCCGGGTTGCCGAAAGCGCCTTTGATTTTGAACCGGAACTGGTTCTGCTTGACGAGCGTCTTTCGGTACTCAAGCTCTATAACGGGCCTACCGGGGTTTTTAAGGATTTTGGCATAGCCTTCCTCGCCGCGGTCATGGAAGAACTTATAAAGCGCAACGGAAAGGCCATGATACTTTCAGCGGCCAGGGGCCACAGCGGAACGAGCATGGCCAGGGCCTTTAACAAGCGCAAGGGCATGACCTCGGTCATCCTGTACCCCGAAGGCCCCATACACGGGCTGGACGAAGAAGATTTTGTTACCCACGGCGGGAATATACTTCCTATTCAAATAGAAGGAAATTACGGCGACTGCCAGAGGCTCATCAGGGAGGCCATCAACGACCGGCCCTTTGCGGAACGGTATTCCATTACCAGCGCAAACGCCATTAACGCGGGCCGCCTGCTTCCCCAATCGTTTTACTATCTCTATGCCTTTATCAAGGTAAAGCGGCATCTCAGGGACGACCTGGTATTCAGCATTCCTTCGGGAAACTTCGGCAACCTTATCGCCGCCCTCTACGCCTGGAAATTCGGTATGCCGGTAGGGGGCTTTATCGCCGCGATGAACATAAACAATGCCTTTGGCGAATTTATCCGGGGCCGGCGCTTTGTCAAAAAGCCGGTGGTCAGCACCCTGTCTCCGGCGCTGGATGTGGCAAGCCCCGAAAACTACACCCGCCTTGAGTCCTTTTACCGCGAGGCCCCGGTGGTGATGCGGAACATGGTTTTTCCCGATTCGGTAGACGACAAGTCCACCATGGAAGCCATGGAAAAGGCCTGGAAAAAGTACGGGCTGCTCCTTGACCCCCACGGGGCCGTGGCTTTCGCGGCGGCCCAAAAATACCATGCGTCCCGGAACCCCAACGGCCATGTGGTTGTCATGGCCACAGGCCACCCGGCCATGTTCAGCGATCTGGTTACCCAGATCACCGGGGAAAGGCCCGAACAGCCGGAACGCTTTGCCCTGCTCCAAAGGGAAATCGACGCTCCGGTTAAAATAGCCCCATCCCTCGATACCCTGGAAACAGCCGTCGCGGCCCTGGTATAAGCCCGCTTACCGGGCGGTTAAGCGGCATTAAGGGGTTTTGGCGGCCCGGATAAGGCGGCGAAGAGTAAACAGGACTGTTATGCGCAGTACAACCCGTATGTTCACACCAATTTTGTACGATACCTGTGATAATTTCTTCATAAATTCCAGCGGAAAACTGTTTGGAACCTAATATATGGATAATAATTTCATGTCTCTTTAAGCAGTTATGTAATTCATTTTGAACATCAGACGGAAAAAGAATTTGCTATGAACGGCGGTTTGACCAGACCGTATATTTACATTAGGGAAGCATCTTAAAAACAGCGCATAAAGGC
>JAIRXO010000250.1 GCA_031268255.1 Spirochaetaceae bacterium | reverse complement strand
CAGCGCCGAAAAAAAGATAGACAAGATGCTTGACGCGTATGTGTTCGCCCTTTCCCGCCTTCTTGGCAAAACCGAGGCCGACATAGCCGGAGTCATAGGCAGGGAGGAGAGCATACGGTTCTACCATGATCTGCTCAGGGCAAGCCAGATATAGGAGTCGTAACAAAGGCGCCGTGTCCTCCCTATTGATTTCTCTATTAAAAAGCCGTATAAAATAATTATGAATAAGAAATATTTCCTTCTGTTTCCCGCGCTTGTTCTGGGGGGGCTCGTTGCCCTTTCCGCCCAGTCCAGTGTTACCATTTACGGCATACGCGGCCCCTCGGGGATAGGCATGGTGCGGCTTTTCCAGCAGCCCCCCCGCATACCGGGCGTCGAGGTAAAACTTGAGGCCCTGGCCCAGGCCGATCTTGTGGCCGCGCGGATTATTTCCGGCGAGGCGAAAATCGGCATACTCCCGCCCAATGTGGCGGCAAAGATAGCCGCGTCAGGCAGGGATATCCAGGTTGCCGCGGTTATAGGCAGGGGCATGCTCAGTCTGTTTACCGCGGACCCTTCCATCCGGGGTTTTTCCGATCTTAAAGGAAAGACCGTCGCCGTGGCGGGCGGGGGGGCGACCCCTGACTATGTACTCCGCCGCATACTCATGTCGCACGGCATTGATCCCGAAGCTGACATTCAGCTTGATTATTCTCTGGCGCCGCCAGAAATAGCCCAGGCCCTTATAGCGGGAAGAATAAGCACGGGAATTATCCCCGAACCCTTTGCCTCCCTTGTGCGGGCCGGAAGGCCGAATCTCCGTCAGATTGGCGACGTGCAGGAAGAATGGATACGCGCGGTTGGCGGTGAAAATTATCCCATGACGGTCATCGTGGTTGACAGGGCCTTTGCCAGGGAACAGCCCGGCGTGTTCCGGGCCATTCTTAACGCCTGCCGTTCATCCATAGAATGGACAGTAGCCCATCCCGCCGAGGCGGGCGCGCTTACGGAAACACTCGACTGGGGGCTCAGGGCGCCGGTCGCGTCCATGGCCATACCGAGGAGCGGCTATGTGTTTATCCCTGCCCGGGAAGCCAGGGCGTCCCTTGAGGCCCTGTATACGGCCTTCCTCGAATTCTCCCCTGAATCCATAGGCGGAAAACTCCCGGAAGATACATTCTACTATTATCTCCCCTGATTCAGTCTCCCCTGGTTCCCGTCCGGGCAGGGGGCGGGCCGGAAAATGAGAAAAAAATTCTTATGGCCGTCATGGCCCTGGTCCCTCGCGGGCGCGGGAACGCTTGTGGTTTTGTGGGAGGTTTTTTCGCGCCTCATGGGAAGCGCCCTGATATTTCCCGGCCCCCTGCCTGTGTTCAAATCTTTTCTGGCGCTGGTGCGGAGCAGGGTTTTTCTTGAATCGGCAGGAAGGACTTTTTTGCGGGTATGCCTGGGGCTCTGTATCTCCGCCCCGCTGGGCATTGCCGCGGGCCTCATTGCCGGCCTTGAAAAAAGAGCCGCCGCTTTTCTTGGCCCTTTTTTCAAACTCGTCTCGGCGACGCCGGTCATGGCGGTCATCCTCATAGTCTTTCTTGTTTTCAACGCCGAAAGAACCCCGGTGTTTACCGTCTTTCTCATGGTGTTTCCCGTATTGAGCGCCAACACCCTCGAAGGCGCGGCTTCTATTGACCCCGGCCTCAGGGAAATGGCCAGAGTCTACGGGTTTTCAAAAAAAGAAAAACTTGTTTTTCTTTATCTGCCTTCGGTAGTTCCCTTCATACTTGGCGGCTTAAAGAGCGCCCTGTCCCTTTCCTGGAAGGTGGCGGTTGCCGCCGAAGTTCTGGTGCAGCCCTTCCGCGCCCTGGGAACAGGCATGCAGAGGGCCAAGGCCCAGCTTGAGACCACGGAGCTTTTTGCCTGGACCGCCGCCACGGTCCTCGCCGCGGGCCTTTCGGAACTGCTTTTTACCCTGCTTGTACGGCGCTGGAAAAAGCCATGAAGCTGGGCATAAAAAATCTTTCCTTCGCCTACGGCGCTTCCCCTGTGTTCAGCGGCTTTTCCCTGGCCGCGGCGGTTTCAGGCCCCCTTGCCATACTCGGACCCTCAGGCTGCGGCAAGACAACGCTGCTAAAACTGATAGGCGGGCTCCTTGAGGCCGGGGAAGGAACCATACAGCTTGACGCCGGAACACCTGCCGGAAACGTCTCCTTTGTTTTTCAGGAACCGAGGCTCCTTCCCTGGTGTACCGTTCTTGAGAACATTGCCCTTCCCCTGCGCCGGGTTTTCAAAAAGAGCGCCGGGGAAAGGGCCGCCGCGTTTCTTGAGGCGGTAAAACTTGCGGGCAGGGAACACGCTTATCCATCTGAACTCTCAGGCGGCGAGCGGCAGAGGGCCGCCCTGGCCAGGGCCTTTGCCTATCCCGCACCCCTTGTCCTCATGGACGAACCCTTTCAGTCCGTGGATATACCGCTGAGGATAGAACTCATGACGCTTACCCGGAAACTGCTGAAAGACGAGGGGCGCGATGTCATACTGGTAACCCATGATCCCCGCGAAGCACTCTGCCTGGGAGAGCGGATCATTGTACTCGGCGGAAAACCCTGCCGTGTTGTTTTGGACCAGGAGACAGGCGGCGAAACAGGCTCCTATGTGCCCGAAAACGCCGCTGCCCTGGAACAGGAACGGCGCCTGGTAAGCGCCCTGGAAGCAGGATAGCGCATACGGTTTTTTTGGGCGCATTTTTGGCGCTTTCGCCGTTCCGGCGAAGCGCCAAAAACCGGGCTTTCCGCTCCAATCTTTTGGCTATCGCCAAAAGGATTTCCGCTCAATCCCTTGCGCTGCTGAAAATCCGCGTCCATGCGGATTTTCAGCTTTGAGTTTTGCGAAGCAAAACTCATGGATACATAGCAGCCGGC
>JAIRXO010000168.1 GCA_031268255.1 Spirochaetaceae bacterium | reverse complement strand
GGCGGCAACAGGGTCGCGGCCCTGATTTACGGCCCCAGGCAGGTCATCGTGGTGGCGGGCATGAACAAGGTGGTCAAGACTCTGGACGACGCGATCAGAAGGACAAGAACCGTGGCTTCCCCCAAAAACCAGCAGCGCTTCCCCAGTCATAAAACCCCCTGCACGGTAAACGGTTCCTGCGGCGACTGCGTCTCCCCGGACTGTATCTGCTCCTATCTGACAATCACCAGGATGAGTAATCCCGCAGGGAGAATCAAGGTAATACTCATCAACGAGGAGCTGGGACTGTAAGGTCCGCGGCGTGGACGCCTGAAAGATCCGATTCGTCTACGGCGTATTCTTTTGCCGTAGACGCTATCCCCTCGGCGTCCAAAAGCCGCATGGCATTGGTTTTCCGCATTACCGGGACTCAATGGAAATGAGCCGCTTTTTGACCTCGGGCCTTTTCTTTAACTCGAGAGCGAGTATGCCGTTTTTAAAGCAGGCCGCAATCTGATCGGGATCGGCGCTCTCAGGCAGGGTAAAGGACCGGCTGAACGAAGTTACCTTGCGTTCGCGGATGAGGAAACGGCCGTCCTTTTTTACCTCAGGTTTTTCCGGCTCTTCTTTGTGTTCTGTTTCTTTCCTGGACGCAATGCTCAGGGAGCCGCCGTTTACCTGGACTTCGATGTCCTTCTCGTCAAAGCCGGGAAGTTCCATTTCCATGGTGTAGTGGTCCTCGTATTCCCGGATGTCCACCGGGGGGACCTTTCCGGCGGGAATCATGGACGAATCCCCAAAGAACGATTCCATGTAATGATCAAAGTCGTGAAGCGCCTTCTCAATGGAAAGGGGCCGGTACAGGGTTACTGTTTTCATAGTTTGCCTCCTATGATTTTTGTTGATGCGTGAGGCTGTCCGGGAACCAACGGTTCCGGGCATCTCGCGGGTGATTTTCAATCACCATACATATATTAGCAAATACCATGCCAAGTGCGGTAAATTCAATATAAATAAAGATGAAAGGGCTTTATAGGCGTCATTTTCCCTTAAAACGGGGCCTTTAGGCATGTCTAAAAGCCGCCTTTGCGGGGAATTCCGGCGGGTAAAAATTCGTTCTTTCAAATTTAAATTGAATTTTGAATAAAATATGGGCTATTTTGACACATGCGTGTCAATTCAAATTTTATGATGGTCAATTTTACTCATTTGTGCCCGGACCGGCGGAAGAAGCGCCGCCTTTTGGATATAACAGCTTTACAGGACAGCGTACAGATTCTATACTGGAGGCGCATGACCATTACTCAGGAAGACGCGCTGTACGATTTTCTCGAAAACGCCACCGATTCCTTTACCATTGATGATGTGGCTTCTTTTATACGCATGGTGGATTCCCAGGGGGCCAGACGGCTCGGGGGGGAAATCTGCTCGTTTATCAACGCCCGCAATCTGGCTTTCAGGGTGGACAAAAAACACCTCATCTCCCGGCGGGGCTGTTTTGAGCCTGTTCCCTTTGTGATACACCCTTCCCGTACCGAAATCATGAACGGCATACTGATTCCCGGCCACCGCTGTATTCCCTTTGCCAATCCGGCGCTGCTTCCCCAGGAATATACTTTTTTGTGGAAGAAGGACGCTGTTTCCTATACGACTACCGAAGGGCCCCCTGAGGATTTCTATCCATATTACAGCCTCTTTGGTGAGGAATACGCCCCCCAGTATGTGGCCAGGGACAACCCGGAAAACGAATCGGCTTTTAACGGCGACCCCTATGAGGACCCTCCTGAGGTTTCGGTGCATACCCTTGATATGCGGAATGTGTACCGGGCAAGTTCTTTTGTTCCCGGCGACGTGTTTGCCGTGAGGACCCTTGACTGGAAGAACGGCGTTTTCGAGCTTGAACGGATTCCCGAAGGCTCCTGGCCCAAAACCGAACTTTACGACTGGTTTGAGGCCGCTGAGGCGGGTTTTCGTTTTGCCTTTGAGTACAAGGGGCCCGGATCGTCAACCGAGGAACAGATTGCCCTGGCCTACTGGTACGGCGGCAAGCGCATGAGGGAACTTCCCGCCTACGCGCTGGATGATTTTCTGTATAACCGTACCGAGCAGATAGAAACGGTTCCCTATGGCATAGAGACCCGTTTTTGGTATGCGGGAAAGGAGATTCCCGATCAGGTGCATCACTACGCCGACCAGGCGCCGCCTGACCGCACGATAGTAGAGGAGATTCTGTTCCGTCACGGTATTCCTGTTTCTGAATATGTGATTCAGTCCTATATACGGGATGCCCTTTTCAGAAAGGAAGAGGACCCCGCCTTTATACTGGAACGCATAGCGCCCGAACCTGTTATCACCGACCTTAACCGGGACGAGAAAAAATATCTTTCGCGCTACATCGAAGAGGTTTTTATTGAATTCAGCCTGTCCTATTCCCCGTTCAGCGAGCGTATCATGGGACCGGTGCGCCAGAGAGTGGCCGAGATGCATACGGCGGTGGTGGAACTCATGGCCCGTCTTAAACGGAGCGGCATAAACAGCGCGTGGTTTCCCAAGCATACCTTTGTCATCCTTTCCCAGATTCAGGGCCACGCCGCCGGCGTGCTTGAGGACCTTGATATGGACGATATTCCCGAACAGGCCGAGATTGACGCGATGGAAAATTCCCTGGACAGCATGCTCGAAACCTATGAGGATATACGCTGCCTTATCGAAGAATCGACCGGAAGTTTCAGGCGGAGCGCCATCTCGGTTGTCCGTCACGGTGATGAGTTTGACTGGCTCAGTGTACAGGCCCGCCTGGGCGGAACCGATGTATGGCGGCGTTTTCTTCTTCCGTCCTCGGCAAACCTCGCCGCTCTGCACGAAATCATACAGGCCGCCTTTGGCTGGTCGGGACAATACCCCCACCGTTTTTTTGAAGAAGAGCCGCGCCGGGACATTGCCGGCCCTGTTCCGGTGAACAGCATAAGGGCCGATACGGTTCTTGGAGACCTCGATGTCCGGGGCATCATGGAACTTATCTACGAATACGGAAACAACTGGAACCTGCGGCTGCTCTTTCTTTTCCGCCAGGAGGCCGGAGAACAGGGACACCCGTGCTGCATAGAAGGCGAAGGCGCCAGCCCCCCGGAAACCCTTTCAGGCCCCCTGCGTTTCCGCCGCCTCCTCTCGGCCCTGCCTCGGGAGGGAAGTCCCGAACAGAAACAGGCCAGGACCGAACTGGGAGAGGACTTTGATCCTTCCGCCTTTGACCTTGACGCCTGCAATGCCGCGATTGAAATTTACCTCCAAAACCATAGTGCAAAAGAAAATAATTGATGTACCGAAAGATAAGGTTATATCAAGATACCATTAACAACTATCAAGTAGTAAATAGCAAAGCTCATCTGCTGAAAGTTTTGATGCCGCAAGAAATTTCCCGGCAAGGCCGATTTTGTCTTTATCTGTTGTCGTGTTTTACTCCTTTTTACGGCGCAGAGGAAATAAAGCCCCCGCGCCGGTGTCACTTTTACTTGATCATTGTGATACAAACCATCCGTTGTCGTTTATCTTGTAGCCCGTAATGGCCGCCTCCGTATACGGTGAATCCGTCCGCTTCGAGTTCCCCAGGGTAAAGAAGGCTTTGAGTTCCCCCAAATCCCCCTCACTGTAGGAACTGTCCAGCGTGAGGACGGGCTTGTTTACCCAGCCTGTCAGGGGCGCATAGCTGGTAATTCCCATATCTATGGGCGTAACCGGGCCGCTCAGGGGACCCGCAATGGTGATGAAATGGGTATTATTCACAAGGAAAAC
>JAIRXO010000065.1 GCA_031268255.1 Spirochaetaceae bacterium | reverse complement strand
ACGGCGGCCTCGACAGGATTAAGCTCGTGATCTTTCCGCCTGAGCATGGCGGCGTATTCTTGGGCGCCGGCGGCGGCAAGCAGGGTTACCAGAATATTGGCGGCAAGGTGGTGCCTCTGGGGAAGAAACACGATGAGGCAGACAAGCAGGGGAAGGCCCACAAAAAAGATGAGCAGCCGCTGACCAAGTTTCTTCATTGCCGCACTCCGCCAAAACGCCGGTCCCGGTTTCCGTAGGCCCGCAGAGCCTCCGCCAAATCTTCTTCTGTCCAGTCGGGCCACAGTTTATCCGATATATAGTATTCCGCATAGGCCGCTTCCCAGAGAAGAAAATTGCTTGTCCTGAATTCCCCGGCGGTGCGGATAATCAGGTCCGGGTCGGGAACATCTGGATTGTCCAGATGCAGGCCGATAGAGTCCTCGGTAATTTGTTCCGCCTCCGCCTGTTCCCGCAGTATGCGTTTTACCGCCCTTACCAGTTCGTTTCTGCCGCCGTAGTTAAGGGCGAGGATCACCGACAGTCCGGGGAAGCCCGCGGTCGCGGCGCAGACATCGCGTATTTCGCCCGCTATATCGGGGGGCAGGGTTTCCATGTCCCCGGCATGGCGTATCCGTATGCTGTTCTCCCTGAAAAAGGCAAGCTCTGAACGGAGGTACTGTTTGACAAGACCCATGATGAAAGAAACTTCCTCGGCGGTACGCTTCCAGTTTTCGGTGGAAAAGACATAGAGGGTAACGTAGCGTATGCCCATGTCGCTCGCCGCCTTGACGATTTTCTTTGCCCGTGAAAGTCCCTCAAGATGGCCCTGTGTGCGCAGTTGATTGCGCTTTTTCGCCCAGCGGCCGTTTCCGTCCATGATAATGCCGATATGGGCAGGGATATTCGCAGCATGCATACGGTCAGACTTCCATGATTTCTTTCTCTTTTTCTTCAAGAACCTGGTTTATTTTGGTGATGTAGGTATCGGTAACTTTCTGAAGCTCCTCGGCGCCCCTGCTCTCCTCATCCTCGGTAAGTTTGCCGTCCTTGAGGAGTTTTTTAAGTTCTTCGTTGCCGTCACGGCGTATGTTCCGCACGGCCACCCGGTTCTGTTCGGCCTGGTTTTTGGCGATCTTGGCCAGTTCCCTGCGCCTTTCCTCGGTAAGGGGCGGAATGGAGATGCGTATGAGCTTGCCGTCGTTGGAAGGGTTAAGGGAAAGTTCCGAACTCCGTATGGCCTTTTCAATGTCGCCTATGATGCCCTTGTCCCAGGGCTGTATGACTATGAGCCTCGCCTCGGGGATGGATATATTGGCGACCTGGTTAAGGGGCGATTTATCGCCGTAACAGTCAACCCTTATCTTGTCGAACAGGGAGGCTGAGGCCCTGCCTGTCCTCAGGGCGGCAAAACCCTCCTTGAGGCTGGCTACGGTTTTTTTCATCCTTTCCTCGGACGCTGAAATGACGCTGTGCATTTCGTATCTCCCTTAATTTCCAACTTTGAAATAGGCGAATTCCTTGACCGTGATGACCGCTCCCGCCTGTTTGCCCAGATTTTCAAGGGCCTTGGCCACAGGAATTTTTTCGTCTTTTACATAGCCCTGTTCAAGAAGGCAGATGTCGGAAAGGTATTTGTTGATCTTGCCCTTGAGTATGCCGTCGATGACATTCGCGGGCTTGCCTTTGATTTTTTCGTCCTGCTCCATCTGCTTGCGGAATATGTCCTCCTGCTCTTTCAGGTACGCGGGGTCTATGCTGTTCCGGTCCAGGGCCATGGGATTAAAGGCGGCGATATGGAGGGCAAGGGTAAAGATGAATTCCTTTACCTCGTCTTTCTCAAACACGCCTCCCTTGTCCGCGGCTGCCTTGACTACCACGCCTATGTTGCCGTCGCCGTGTATGTACTGGCTAAGGTATTCGTTGGAAGCGGCCTTTATCACTTTGACGCGCTTGAGGCTCATGTTCTCCCGTATCTTGACGGCAAGGGCGGTAACCAGGCCGTTAAGTTCGCCAAAAACCTTTCCATCCGGGGAAAGGTCGCTTTCCGTATAGCCCTTTTCGAGAACCGTACCGGCAATAACGCCGCCGAGGGCGATAAACTCAGGATTCCGCGCGACAAAGTCGGTTTCCGAGGCAAGTTCCAGCAATACGGAGACGCCGTCCTTGGTCTTTACAAAAATTTTGCCTTCGTTGGTCGCCCTGTCGGCGCGTTTTTCCACCGCCGCGAGCCCCTTTTCCTTGAGCAGCTTTTCGGCCTTGGCAAAATCGCCGTCGCTGGCGCTCAGGGCGTTTTTACATTCCATCATTCCCGCTCCGGTTTTTTCCCGGAGGGCTTTTACATCAGCGGCACTTATAGCGGCCATGTTACACATCCTCCCCATATACTTTGTCAACATCCACAGGGAGCTGATCTTCTTCTTCGGTTTCGGTTACGGCTTCTTCGCCGGTCTTTACCTCGTCCGCCTTGACCTCTTCGGAGGTGTACTGGGTTATGTCTATTTCCTTGTCCTCTTCCCGTATGGAAGCGTCGGTCATAACCTCGGCCATATCCTCGTCCTCATCTCCCAGGGTTTCGATGATCTTGAGCCCCGCCTCGTTGTCGGCCTCGATAACCGCGTTGGCCACAATCTGGGTAAAGAGGGTAATGGCCCGTATGGCGTCATCGTTTCCGGGAATGGGATAATCAATGCCGTCGGGGTTACAGTTGGTGTCAACGACCGCCACAATGGGAATCCCCATGCGCTGGGCCTCGGCCACGGCTATGGCCTCCTTGCGGGTGTCAATGATGAAGAGTATGCCGGGTGTCTCCTTCATTTCCTTGATGCCGCCGAGGTTCTTCTGCAGCTTGGCCCTTTCCTTGCCGAGAGAAGAAATTTCTTTTTTGGTAAGATTCTCGAAAGTCCCGTCAACTTCCATCTTTTCGAGCTTTTTGAGACGGAGCAGGGATTTTTTTATGGTAACGAAATTGGTAAGCATGCCGCCGAGCCAGCGGTTGTTGACATGGAACATGCCGCAGCGTTCGGCTTCTTTCTGGATGGCCTGCTGGGCCTGTTTTTTTGTTCCCACAAAGAGCACTGTTTTTCCCGAAGCGACGGTTTTACGCACCACCTCGTAGGCGTCTTTTATGGCCTGTATGGTTTTCTGCAGATCAATAATGTGAATCCCATTCCGTTCCGCGAAGATGTATTTTTTCATCCGCGGATCCCACCGCTTGACCTGGTGGCCGAAATGAACCCCCGATTCAAGCAGGCTTTTCATCGTAACTACAGCCAAAATTCCCTCCATTTTTCACGAACCCAAAGACAAAGCCTTCAGACGGCGCGTCATTAGAGGATTCCGTGAATCCGTCCCTGTATCTCACCGCCTGAGGGACCTGCCTCTGGGCGGCGGAAATTTAAACGGCTCCGTAAGGATAACCGTTCTCCCTTAACATGACATAAAACTGATGAATTGGCAAGCCCACTATGGTGCTGTAGCTGCCTTCTATGCGGGAGACAAAACAGCCGGCCAGACCCTGGATGCGGTACGATCCGGCCACACCCTGCCATTCGCCGCTGTCGAGGTACCACTCTATCTCCGCGTCCGATATGCCGGCAAAACGGACCGTACTGGAGGATAAACGGGTATCCATGGCCTTGGTCCGCCCGTTGTAAAGTACCATGGCGGTATAGACCTGGTGTTCCCTGTCCCTGAGTTTTTTGAGCATGAGCGCCGCGTCGTCCCGGTCCCGGGGTTTGCCGAACAGTTCACCGTCAAGGGAAACAACCGTATCGGCGCCCAGTATCCAGGGCGGAGAACGGCCCGAAAGAAGTTCTATAACCGCGTCCACTTTTTTTCGGGCCAGTCTTTCGGCATGTTGAGCCGGAGTAATCCCCTCCTCGGCTGTTTCGTCCACGCCGGGAACCATGATGGTAAAGGGAATACCCAGAAGTTTGAAAAAATCCTGACGCCTAAGGGAGCCTGATGCTAAAATAAACGGTTCCATACACCCCATGAGAGATACAGGACTCGAACCTGCCACCTTCAGCTCCGGAGGCTGACGCTCTATCCAGATGAGCTAATCTCTCAAATCTCTAAATTAACCATACCGTACTATTGGGGAAACTGTCAATGGAGTTCAGCAGCCGGGGCAGACTTTCAAATTTTCAGTACTGTAATGCGGTCCTCTTCGATAACGCAGGGGAAGCCCCCTTCCCACAGTTCTCTGGCGGAAAGGCGGAGCCAATAGCCGAAGGTTCCCGGT
>JAIRXO010000059.1 GCA_031268255.1 Spirochaetaceae bacterium | reverse complement strand
CGCAGCCAAGGTCTGCGCCTACCCCCCAAGTATAAAAATTGGTGCCTGGCACCCTTTTTCTTGGTCCCAAGCCGCAGTATGCCATCGCGCCTCGAAGGGCCGCCAACGGCGCAGCCTACGGTGGTTTAATCCCATCTGTAAAAAAACCTCCGCAATGGGTATAATCAGGCTATGCGTAAATTTGAAGTTACCGCGCCTTTTGATCTTGCCGGGGACCAGGGTCAGGCTGTCGAGGAGCTTACCAGGGGAATCAGGGCCGGAGACCAGTTTCAGACTCTCCAGGGGGTAACCGGCTCGGGCAAAACTTTTACCATGGCAAAGCTCATTGAGGCGGTGCAGATGCCCACCTTGATCGTCAGCCACAACAAGACTCTGGCCGCCCAGCTCTTTAGGGAATTTAAGGGGTTTTTCCCCCAGAACGCGGTGGAATATTTTGTGTCCTATTACGACTACTACCAGCCTGAGGCTTATGTGGCAAGCCGCGACCTCTATATCGAAAAAGACGCGTCCATCAATGACGAGATTGAACGGCTTCGCCTTTCCGCCACGCGGAGTCTCATGGAACGGGAGGATGTGATCATAGTCTCCACCGTGTCCTGCATTTACGGCCTGGCCACTCCCGAGGTGTACCGGAAGATGACCGCTTCCTTTGCCGTCGGCGATACCATTGACGTGGAGGCCCTGTCAAAACGCTTCGTGGAACTTCAATATGAAAGAAATGACGCGGTCCTTGAACGGGGCCGTTTTAGAAAACGGGGCGATATACTTGAGATTTATCCGGCCTATCTTGAAGAAGCCTACAGGGTGGAGCTTGACTGGGAGGAGGTCAGGCGCATACGCCGTTTTAATCCCATTTCGGGAGAGATTTACGAGGAGCTTGACCGGGCCATGATATATCCGGCCAAACAGTTTGTCATGCCCGGCGACATGATATTTAAGGCAATCGCCCGCATCAAGGAAGAACTTGCCGAACGCCACGAATATTTTATTAAGGCGGGAAAAATCCCCGAGGCGGAACGGCTAAAAACCAGGGTTGAATATGACATAGAGATGCTCACCGAAATGGGCTACTGTCCGGGCATAGAAAATTATTCCGCACCCCTGGCGGACCGTAGGCCCGGCCTGCCGCCTGACACGCTCATTGATTATTTCCCCAAAAAGCACCTAACCTTTATTGATGAAAGCCATGTAACCCTGCCCCAGATAGGCGCCATGTACTCAGGCGACAAGAGCAGAAAGACCAACCTCGTTGACTATGGCTTCCGCCTCCCCTGCGCCCTGGACAACCGTCCCCTGCGCTTTGACGAATTCGCCAAACGCCTTGACGCTACGGTCTATGTGTCCGCCACGCCCGGCAAGGCCGAGCTTGAAGGTTCAAAGCGCATTGTGCAGCAGCTTATCAGGCCCACGGGGCTTCTGGACCCCGAAATTGAAGTGAGGCCCAGCGAGGGCCAGATGGAAGACATTTACGGCGAAGTAAAAAACCGCATTGCCAGGGGGGAGAGGTCCCTCATCCTTACCCTGACAAAAAAAATGGCCGAGGATTTAAGCGATTACCTTTCGGGCCTCGGCCTCAAGGTCCGCTACATACACAGCGAGGTAGAAACCATAGAACGGGTCGAAATACTCACCCAGCTCCGTCAGGGTGAATTTGACGTGCTTGTAGGCATCAACCTCCTCAGGGAAGGCATAGACCTCCCGGAAGTAGCCTTTATCGCCATACTCGACGCCGACAAAATAGGTTTTCTCCGTTCCGTTACGAGCCTTATCCAGATTATAGGAAGGGCCGCGAGGAACGCCGCGGGCAAGGTGGTAATGTACGCCGACAGAATGAGCGACGCCATGCGGGAAGCCATAAGGGAAACCGAAAGGCGGCGCGAGGCCCAGACTGCGTATAACAATGAGCACGGCATTACGCCCGCCACGGTCAAAAAGGCCATAGCCGGCATACTTATCCGCCACGCGGAGGAAGAAAAGGACGCCGCGTCAGCGTCCATAGAAGTCCTTAAAAAATCCTACAACATTTTTGTCCCTGCCCAGCGCAAAAAGCTCATCAAGGCGCTGGAAACGGAAATGCTCGAACACGCCAAAAATCTTGAATTTGAAGAAGCCGCCGCCTTGCGGGACGAAATAGCGCGGATACATGAAGTAGGCAAAAAGTAATCCGGCGCCCCGCGGTGGCGGGGGTCTATTTCTCGTGTTTTCCGGTCGGGCTGTGCTTGCAGCCCATGGCGCTTTCGGTTGAACCGCAGTAGATGCACTTGTTGCCTCCGTGGCCGTGAATGTGTTTCCGGGTGGGGGTTTGGAGGCATCCGTTGCCGTAGGAAGACGACCCGCAGTAAATACAGTGTTTCTCGTCATCGTGGTGTACATGGAGGCCGTTGGTGCTTTTGGGGCAGCCGGGTCCATAGGCGGTAGAACCGCAGAATTGGCATTTCGTCGCCATATATCTCTCCTCTTCTTCTCCATTATTGAAGGATGTAAAAAAATGTCAATGGTATATTATCGGCGGGGAATACGGCGTACTACAATGTATATTGAAGGGATACGCGTATGGTTCTGCCGGCGGCGGGATAGTAGCCGTCCCAGTATACCAGCGGGGCGTAAGATATATTGAAGAGATTTTCTACGGTAAGGCGGACGGCGAAGGCTGTATTGTCTTTTTCCAGGGTATAGTGAACAAAGAGGCCGAATACATTTACCGCGTCCGCCCTGTCTTTGGCATTGGCAAAGTCGCCTCCCTGATAGGAAGCTGAGGCGTAGGTCCAGTCGAGCCCGCCTTCGAGGCCCAGGGGGGAACGGAGGGTCATCCGGGCATACAGGGAACGGGCGGGGACAAGGGGGATGGTTTTTCCCCCGAAAACGCCGTCCTCAAAGACGGCCCGCGTCAGGCCGCAGCCGCCCCTGAAAGCGGCCCAGGTAAAGGGTGTAAGCTCAAGGCCGGCGTTAAAGCCAAGGCGTTCTGTGTTTCCGTCCATGTTCTCGTTGACGTATAACAGGGGGTTATACCAGATTTCGTCGTCAAGGCGCATGGAAAAAACACTGGCCGAGACCGACGCGAGGGCGCCAAGCCTGTAGGAGATTCCGGTCTCGGCGTTAAAGCCTGTTTCGGGTTTGAGGCCGCTGTTAAAGGTTCCTCCATACATATCTGCCTGTTCGTCGGCGGCTGGATAATGAAAAACCCTCGCGCCTGAGATGTAGAATTTAAAGCTGCCGGAAGGGTTAAACGTAAGGCCGGCCTGGTATACAAAGGCGTGATGGGTGATGGCATCGTCCAGGGCGGAGAAGAAGTATGAATCATAGCGGGCGCCGAGGCTTATCGTGAGGCGGTCAAGCAGGCTGAAACGGCCTGAGAGGTAGGGGGCGGCGGCGTAGGTCTTGATTTCCGCGCTGCCTGACGGGGTGTCCCTTGCCTTGTCCGCATAGGAACTGACGGTAAGCCTTGCCGTCTCAAGGTCAACGCCGCCTGAGAGACTGAGCTTTGCCGTGTCTCCTTCTTTTGTCCAGGCGGCCCGGGGTTTAAGTTCGCCGCTGTGGACAATCCGGTTTGTAAAATTGGGAACAAAATAAGAAGGAAAGTTTGATTCAATTTTTTTCTGGCTATAGCGGCCAGGTATGACCAGGGTAAGATCAGGGGAGATCTCCCATTCCAGGGCAAAGCTGCCTGAAATATGCCGTTCCCCGGCGTCATCGTCCTGGTTTTGCGCCTGTCTGGGATCGCTTTGAAACTGGGCCTTGTCCAGGGTTCCGGGCATGGAGTAATCAATAACGGCAAACGAAGCTCCGGCCTCAAGGGTGAGGGCGCTGGAGAGAAAGAAGCTCATCCTTCCTGACATGGAGGAGTTGGAAAAGTCCTGCCTTTCCCGGTAGCCGTTGCTTCCGCTGTGTCCGGCGGCGACTGAAAGCGAGGCGGCGGAAAATGAACGCTGATGGGAGAAGAACTGGGAGTTGCCAAAAAACGAGGCTCCTGACATGCCAAGTATGGTTGCGGTGCGCGGGGTCTTTTTGGTGATAATGTTGATGACGCCTCCAAGGGCGTTGCTGCCGTACTGCACCGAAGCGGGGCCGTCGTAAATTTCGATGCGTTCAATATCATACAGCGGAATGGCCAGCCAGTTGAGGACGTGCATATCAGGATCGTTAAGTTTATGGCCGTCTACAAGAACCAGAACCCTGGTCCCCGAATTTTCGCCGAAACCCCGCATGGAGATTTCTTCGGAGCCGGTCCCGGACATGGAATTTCG
>JAIRXO010000036.1 GCA_031268255.1 Spirochaetaceae bacterium | reverse complement strand
GGTGCTTTTTCTCAGGATGGGTCTCGAAATAAGGGAATCTTCAGCGGCCTCCCTTGACGAGGAGCGGCGTATTCTCGCCGAAGAATACCGTCTCGGTCTTGCCCTGGAAGCCGATCTTGCCGAGGCGGAACTTACCTCAACCGGCGCCTTTATGGAACGCGACGCGGCAAAACTTGAGCTTGATGAGGCTGAACTTGCCTTTGCCGGAATACTGGGACTCAAGGCGCTGCCGCCCCTTGCCGAATCAATTGATTTACGGCGGGGAACGGTTCTTCCTGACCTTGACCGTTCTGTGCTGCTTGCGCGGGAACAAAATCCTTCTATGTTAGGCGCAAGAATCGGCATAGCCCAGCGTCAGGCCGAGGCCCGCCTGTACGAGCGGTCGTGGATTCCCACCATACGGGTTAATTCAGGCTTGTCCCTGAGCGGACGCCAATATCCCCTGACCCGTTCATCCTGGACCGTGGGGCTTACGGTAAATTTTTCTTCCCCCTGGCTTTCCGGGACAGTATCGGGCAGCGCCGGATGGGACCCTCCCTATGACCGAAGCATGAGGCTTGGGAGTTCGGCAAGTCTCCTGGACGACCCCGCCGGCGCCATCACCGGTAAATCCGCCGGTCTTGTCCTGGCGCTTGAGATGGAACAGTACCGGAAAAATTTCACCGACATGGAAAGGACCATAGCCGCGGCCCTTGAGAAATGCAGGATTCTTGACCGGAGGCGTATCCTTTACTTGGAAGCCGCTTCCCTTGCCGTGCGGCGTACCGATCTCAGCGTCCTCAGGCTTTCACTGGGCCAGACCAGGCGCGTGGACCTTATGGAGGACAGGCTTGAACAGGCCGAGGCCGAGATACGCGCCGTGGAGGCCGCGGTATCCCTTCTGGAAGCGGAACGGGAACTGGAGGAACTTCTTGCCCTCAGGCCCGGCGGCCTTGGGACTTTTGCGCAGCGGGAGGGAGCATTATGAAAATGTCAACAAAAAACACCGTAACCGGAATGCTGTTTCGCGGTCTCTGTCTGGCTCCCTGCCTTACGGCCCTTTTTTCCTGCCGTTTTGACAGGCTGGAAAGCGGCGGGAAGGCGGCACGGGAATTGCGCATAACCGTTGCCGCGGAACAGGAGCTGACTGACAGGATAACAGGCTTCGGCGCGCTTTCATTTGTAAAGAAGGTCGATATAGCCTCTGCCCAGGATGGGGTCTTGAGCCGCCTTTACCGGAGGGAAGGTGATACGGTGGGGGAGGGCGAACTTCTTGCCCGTATCGTCAATCCCCAGATAGACCTTGCGTCCGGCAGGGCGGAAAACGCCTATGCCCAGGCCCAGGCCGCTTCGGAACTGGCCAGGGCGCGGCTTTCAGGAGGGGAACTCCAGGCTGAGGCCAGTATCAGGTCTCTGGAAAAATCAGATGCCGAATTTGCGCAGGCGGAAAGAAATTTCGCGGAACAGGAACGCAAGCATCTTGACCAGGAGACCCTCTTTGCCGCCGGAGGCGTAACCGGAGAAGCCCTGCGGAGCAGCCGTTTTGCCCTGGAATCAGCCGGGGAAGAACTGAGGCTTATGGAAAAGGAACTTGCCATACGGCGCATAGGATTTCGTGACGAGGATCTGCGTAACGCCGGTTTTACCGTGCCTTCCGAAGCGGAAGAACGGACCCGCGCGTTTATTACCCTCGCAACCATGACCCTCAGGGCGGAACTCAGCGCCGCGGACGCGGCCCTTGAGGGCGCCCAAAAGGAAAGGGAATCGGTACGCCTTGCCCAGGAGGAACTCCGCGTTATAAGTCCGTCAGGCGGCGTGCTTGGCGCCCGCTATTTGGAGGAAGGAGAAAGGGTCAAACGGGAGGACAAGCTCTTTACCCTTATGGATTCACTTTCCCTTTACGCCGTGTTTCCGGTCCGGGAGTCCGATGCCGTAAAACTCGCGCCCGGCATGGACGCACTGGTTTTTGTTGACGGGACAGGCGGCACTTACCGTGGAAAACTTGACCTGGTATTTCCGGCAGCCGACAGCCAGACTTTTACCTTCCAGGTGCGGGTTCTGATTTCCGAAGAAGAACAGGCAAGAACAGCCGGCGGGGCTTCGGGCGGACTCAAGCCCGGAATGTTTGCCAGGGTATCCATAAACACCGGCCCTTCGAGAAAAGTGACGGTCCTTCCCGAAACAGCCCTTGCCTATTCAGAAAACGAAAACGGCATTGTCTTTGTCGTAAAGGGCAGCCAGATATTCAGGCGTACCGTAACGCTCGGTTCATCATTTGGCGGGGAAAGGGAAATACTTTCAGGTATTGAACCGGGAGAGGCGGTGGTAGAGCGGCCTGATTCATCCCTTGAGGACGGTGAATATGTGCAGCCCATATACTGATGTATCTTACCCTGCGGGGACAACGGTCCGGGGCGCAAAATTTTTCGCGCCTCTGGCGATCCTTCTTTTTGTCTCATGCGGATTTGCCGACCTGCGTTCCGTTCCCTATACGACGGTTCCCGAAAGGGCCTACGCGGTCCTGCACGGTTCCTATGCTCCGGTGATTGTGCGTTTCGGTGCAGCCATGATACGGAGCGAGGCGGAAAAACTCATCTCGGTAAGTTTCCGCGAGGGACCGGTATCAGGTGATCTGAGCTGGGACGGCAGCGCCCTGTACTTCACGCCAAGTGTTCCCTGGTCCATTGGCCTTCAATATATATTGAGCCTTAACGGAAACGCCTTTGCCGAAGACGGAAGGGAACTCAGGGCCGCTTCATATATTCCCTTTTATGTTGAAAGATCAGGCGCCCTTCCTTTTCTCAACTCCTTCAGCCCCAAAGACGGATCTTCCGTTGGCGTCAGCCCTGACGAAGGGGCGCTCTTGGTTCTGGAATTTTCTGAATCCATGGACAGAAGAAGCGCCGAATACGCGTTCACCTGGGATTGTCCGGGCGAAAAGGATTTTTTATGGCGTGATGATGACCGCGCTTTTGAACTGCGTCCAAAAGAAAAACTCAATCCCTGGACCGCGTATCACTGGTCCATAGGTACCGGGGCTAAAAGCCGCGACGGGATTCCTCTGGCACTTAAATACGAAGGAAGTTTTATAACGGACCGCGATACCTTAATCCCGGAAGTGGAACGCTGTTTTCCCCTTGCCCCTTCCGGCCCCGGATGGGTAGAAACAGGCGGGGCGCTCGCGGACGGCATAAGTTCCGGCGGAGCCATAGGGGTCAGCTTTACCAAGGCCATGAACCGGGAGAGCGTGCTTCGGTCTCTGCGTTTTGAACCGGGCATCACTGGCCGTACCGAATTGCTCGGCGATACCTCCATAGTGTTTATTCCCGAACAGGAATGGGCGCGGGAAACAATCTATACCCTCATTGTCTCAAAGGATACCCAGGACATTTCGGGTCTCAAGCTGGGCGAGGACTACAAAGCCTTTTTTACTCCCGACCTTCCCTATCTTGACCTGCGTCTTGTTGCCGTGGATTCCTACGCGCCCTTTACCGGAGACGATCTCGTTAATGGAAACTGCCTGCGCATCAGATTAAGCGATCCCCTGGTCCTTCGCCTCAGTCTGGCTTTTTCCCTTACTCTCAGCGGCGCCGCCATGACAGAAGCGTCGTCCCGCATAAGCCTTACTCCCTTCTTTCCTCCGAATCTTCCCGCCATTGCCCTGCGTTCAGTTTTCATAGAATCAGCCGATACCTTGAGCCTTGAATGGGAAGGGATGCTGTCAGGCAGTTCGGAAACGGGCCATTACTACAGGCTTTTTATACCCGGCGGAAAGGGCGGGGTACATGACGGCGGCGGCGCCTTCTTCCGGGAGGACCGTTATCTTTATATCGAGGTGCTTCCATGACTAAACACTCCCTGACAAACTACTCCTTACATTTTGGCGCCCTGCTTGCGGCGGCGTTACTTTCTGTGGCGGCCTCACTTTCCCTGTCGTCCTGCGATCTTCTCAGGGAGAGTCCCTTTGAAGTTACCGCGTGGAATCCCGGTGATGGTTTTTTCCCCGGTTTTAAGGAGACCGGTCTTTCCTTTGTATTCTCACACGAGGCCGACCGCGTCAGCGTCGAGCGGGCCTTTACCCTTACCGAGGACGGCAAGACAGTAACAGGATATTTTTCCTGGAACGGAAAACGCTGCGTTTTCAGCCCGGCATCGCCTTTCAGACAGAACCGGGAATACCGGGTAACCATACTGCAGGACGCTATGGATACCGGGGGTCTCTCTATGGACGGACATTTTGAGGGCCGATTTTATACGCGGGAGCCTGGAAACCGCCCCGAGGTATTGTCGGTGTATCCGCCATACGACGGAATCATGACAGAAGAGCGCGGTACTCTGGTGATGGAATTTTCAGAACCTGTCGATGCCCTTTCGCTGATACAGGAACTGTCCCTCAGCCCTTCAATGACAGGCTTCTGGTCCATTGAAGGGGAAGGCCGTGAGGCGAAATTTACCCCCCAGGAACCCTGGCGTCA
>JAIRXO010000019.1 GCA_031268255.1 Spirochaetaceae bacterium | reverse complement strand
TTACATCGCTGATGGCGTCAGTGTCCAGCTTCACCTCAACTGAAAGGGGACCATGCATACCCGCTACGGTAGTCGTATAGATACCGGCCCGCATCGGTGTTTTTGCCTTGGCCGAGCTATTACACCCCGCTATGGCGGCCAGTAACACAAGGGCCGATACACCTTTCAAGATTCTTCCTCTCATTCTTTCCTCCTAAGTGCGAATTGATATAACAAACATATATAAATTATAAGATACTCATAGATTCTGTCAATAGATAAAAAATTATAGGTAAAAAACAGACTATATGAACGCGGACCAAGCAGGGTATTGGACTTGTTTGACCACTCGGCCTTCGTTCATTGCTACTCCATCTCAATGTCTTCGATATTGTTGTCATACACGATCAGCATCTTTTCGATATCGTCTTTGGACACATTCGACTGTTCAATCATGGTATTGAGGGTCGATTTGATGCCGTCATATTCCAGAAACGCGGTCTCAAGGGAAGCTACATCCTGGTTCACCGAATTAATAAGGGATAGTTCCTGCGTATTGGCCGACACAAGATTCTGTATGCCGCGCTTGGCTTCTTCAATTTTAACCTTGATAGTTTCCATTCGTACCGAAAGGCCGCGTATGCTTTTTATAAGGACCTGCATATTTTCCGATATGCCGTCTACCGCGGTCTTTGTAGTTGCGGCGTGCTTGCGGATTTCCGACGCGACCACGGCGAAACCCTTCCCCGCCGCGCCGGCGCGGGCCGCTTCAATGGCGGCGTTCAGGGCCAGGATGTTGGTTACTTCCGTAACATTGTTGATGGCGGAAAGATTTTCCGAGGCTTTTTTTGCCTCATCCTGGAGGGATTCGGCAATGGAAAAGGAATCGCCAAATTCTTTATCAATGACGGTAAAGCCCTTGTCTATGCTGCCGATGTCCGCCTGGCTGCTGGTAAAACTTTCAAGAAAATTGCCGGTACTTTTCTTGAACGCGGCGGTTCCCTGCTTCATATAATCCGATACGGGGCCAAAGCTGTCGTTGAGGTAGGTGATGGTAACATTGAGGAGTTCGCTTCGGGAGATAATCTCAAACATAAGGGATTTAAGTTTGCTGTCCGCATAGTGGAAAAGCCGCCTGGTTTTATAGGGGTCCTGCTCCCCGTCTTTCAGGGGGCTCCCGAAAAATATGGCCGTGAGGGTTTGGTTGTGGTGGGTAAAAAGCTCCTCGCCGTAGGTATTGAAGCCGATAAAATTGGTTCCGCTAAAGACCCGGTTAAATTCATCAAGTTTTCGGAGTTCTTTGATCTCGAGATACCTGAGTACGCAGTTAAAAAGAAGGGCGCCCTGGATTTCCCCGGGAATAAAATCCCGTACTTCTTCGAGGGCGTTTTTCGCGTTGCTGATAATATCTCCCTGCCGCAGCAGAAACACTTTTGTTCCCGCTTCAATGTAACAGTAAAACTGCAATCCCTTGCCGTCAATGACGGCGTTAGGGCTGCGTACATAAACGCTGTCGCCTATCCTGACCCCAAAAGGGTTTTTGGAATAAACGCCCGCGTTGAGCTTATCCACCCCGGAGAGGCCGAGGGTTTTCGCGTAATAGGCGGCGGCGTCCTGGCCGTTAATCTCCCATACCACCCGCTTCATGGTTTCCGAGCGGGTAACGGTAAAACCTGTTTCGGTAGGAAGGCAATGCACACAGTGGCTGAAGAAAAAGGGAACCCGCATTTTAAGGACCATCGCCACAAGCCCGTCTCCTGAAAGGCGGTCGTCCAGCGCGACCAGGGTCTGGGTAAAGGCAAGCTCGTCCGCCGCGGCGCCTCCGACGAAGGGCAGGTTAAGGCTCTTGTCCAGGGTGAATTCTTTCATGATTACTTCGCCCAGGCAGAGACCGTCAAAGAAAATGAGCCCCAGGTATTCATCGGGATTGACAGTTCTTTCGCCCAGTTTATGTTTAAGTTCGTCGATGGCGGCCCTGGCTGTCCGGGCCGGATCGGCCTTGACCCCTGTCTGGAAAGAGGTAACAACTTCGGCAACCTCACAGGATGACAGGGACATGACGGTGATCCCCGTTTCCAGGGCTTCCCTGGTTGACCAGCCTCCGATCATGGAAGCGCCGATACATGCCGCCTGGGGGAAAGCCCTTTTCAGCGCCTTTTGGGGTTCGCTTTTTTCAAATTCAACCGAAAAGAAGTAAACAATTACCCTGATATCGCTCTGGTCAATCTCTTGTACGATTCCCTGAATGTCCAGGGTTTTTCTCGATGCGACTTTAACGGCCATATTGCCCTCGGTCTTAGAGAAGGATTGACAATTTTATCATGCTTTCTGATATACCGCAATGGAGGGGGGCGCATTTCCAGGAATTCCAAATTCAAGAATCATCAGGGGGCTCTCCCGCAATGGTGAGTAACAAGCCAGTCCAGTCTTCATGCAGATACCGGCTCATTTCATACCGTAACGCCCAGAAGAAGGCATCCCGCCTCCCAAATGAAGCATGGGCCGCCCGATACTCCTCATCCGCCATGTCCTGTATCCCATGTATCATATAACTCAATACATTCAGTAAACAAAATATCTCGCTCGCATGGTTCTTCCCATGCCCGAAATTGTGTTTCAGGTTGTATCCACGGTTCTTCAATACATTGTTATACTAGTTCTCTATCTTCCACCGGCTCCTTCCGCATTCGGCTATCAGCTTTACCTTGTCTTCCCTCAGTTCCTTGTCCGTTATCCAACTGTTCCGGTAGGTAGCCTTTTGTTTCTCCTCGTTCCATATCTCCAGTTCAAGGTAGTTTACCACCAGCTTCTCCCCGTCACACCGGTTCTCAATCCCGTTCACCCACCGGTACCGGTATTCAAGGTGATTCCGCCCATTCCATTCCCGTCGGGTATGGCTCTGCATCTCCCCATAGGCTACTTGCTCCGCTATCCAGGGGTGGCTCTCCGCCTTGCAGGTAAAGATGTAACTCATCCCCTGGGCTCTGATGCCCTTGCAAATATCATGGCAGGCGTATAAATCATCCCCTAAAAAGGTCGGTTTCAGCCATTGCAACTCCCTTCCCCGTTCCTCAAGATACCGTTTCGCCGCGTTCCGTTCGCAATCCTGCTTCTCCTGTCCGTCTTCGTTCCGTATGTATTCGGGCATCAACGGCAGTACCACAGTGCTCCCGGGCCGCACCACCGCTGTCCCGATCATGCTGTGATAATACGTCGTCTTTCCGTCCTTCGTTTTGTGTAGACAGTGGTCGCAATGGACACTTTCCGACGAATGGTACCATACCCCGTCCAAGGGGATCAAAACCCCGCCGTCCAATACCCGGTAGTCATTCAATACTCCCTGTTCGTCGGCACACTTCAGCCCCTGGTCGAATACTCCGGCCAAGGCTCCCGGCTCTATGCTGTCTACAATGTTTTTGATTTGTTCCGTACAGGGTATCCGGCGTACCCCAAACAGGGTTTCCAGATTGCTCCGCTTGGTTTTCCGCCGCATTTCCTGCTGGAAGTTCAAAAGTGAGGGATGCAAAAAGTAAAATACCGCCAAGGCGCTTTTGAACGCGTCTAACAAGGTGTATTTGAGGCCGTTGCTGGCCTCCCGGCATTCAGGCAGTTTCTGGACTGCCGCATCAAGGTACCCTATGAGGGTCTTAAGTATTCCCCGTCCCATGCCTTATTTTCGGCAGAATTTTTGAATTTGGAATTGCTGCGTTATACGATTACCGTATCGTCCAGACAAAATGCTCAAAAACGTATGTCCCGGCCCTCTTGCCGACTTTTTCATGGTTGTAAAAGTCGGCAAAGCTGTTGGGGAACGCTGTTTTGTGCAACGTAACACCGCCGCCAATGGTGATGCTGGTGAGCGGATTATCCCCG
>JAIRXO010000258.1 GCA_031268255.1 Spirochaetaceae bacterium | reverse complement strand
AAAACATACTAACACTCACCGCGCTTCCTGGTTTTGGTATACCATGCGCCCCCCCTTCAAGGGCTTCTCTTGATGGTTGTCATGGAAGTTTTTTGGGTTTTGCCGCTGTTCCGGGCAAGAGGCCTTTTTCGGTGGCGCTGCGGACGGCGCCGGCTCTGTTTGCCGCTCCAAGTTTGCTGTAAAGGCGGCGTATGGCGCTTTTTACTGTTTTGACGGGCACCTGCAGGGCGAGGGCTATTTTTTCACTGGTGAGGCCCCGGGAGAGGTTCTGTACTATCGAAAGTTCGTACTGCGAAAAATCAGGCGGCGCCGGTGTTTCCCTGCCTGAGTATTGGGCTGCCACGAGGGCGCGTTTTTTCGCGTAGGCGGAGGCGTCCCTCCGTATGGTTTGCAGCCATTTCCGGGGAATCCCGGCGATTTCGGTGTTTGCCGGATCATCAGGATGGTCCTTGAGGAGGGCGCTTAAGAAGCTGTGCATGTAGTCGCCAAGTTCTATAAAGGGCATGACAAGGCCGTGGGGCTGTCCTGTGTCGTAGGCTTTTTTGAGGGCCGCAGTTGCCCCTTTCCTGTCTCCGTTCTGGTGGAGGATTACCGCTTCCAGGACGGCCATTTCCAGGAATCCCAAAAGAAAGCTCTCCAGATCGCCTGAGTTCTGTTCGGCCTCCAGTATTTGCAGGGCTTCCTGAAAGTTTTTTTCGATGAACAGGCAGCGGGCTTTGATCAGGGTATCAAAGCCCCGGGACAGGACGTTTAAGTCTCCTTCGCCGCGTTCCATTCTGAGCCAGGGGGCTACTTTTTCTACGAGGCCGAGGCGTATATAAAAACGTCCCATGATGGTGTCAAAGATATTGTAGCGGTTGATGTATTCGCTTTTTTCCATCTGGGCCTTGAGCTGCTGTTCCGCTTCCCTGATGCCGGCGATATCGTTTTTGGGTATGTTAAGCCGCATAAGATAAAACAGGGCGCAGGTTTCTACTTCGTTCTGGTTTTTTTCGCGGCCCTGGAACACTGCCTGGCGGGCGAATTGTTCGGCCCGGTTAAAGTCTCCCCGGTAATAGGCCAGTTCCGAGCGGGCCAGGGTATCGGTTCCGTAGAGGTAGCCTGACAGGGAGACGGATGTATAGGACGATGAGGCCGCGCATGAGTCGATAAATGTCCTGACTTCTTCCGGCGCCGCGGAGATTCCTACCTGAATCGCGTAGGAGCCGATATTGCTCTGGCCTATCTGACCCCGGGCCGGTTCGGGATTTTCGAGATAGTAGCGGAATCCTTTTTCGAACCATGCGGCGAAATCATAATTCCGCGTATACCTACAGGCGCGTATGCCCAGGGCGCCCAGGTTGTTATACGCCGCGGCCAGAATACGGGAGCGGCTGGGGTCAGGGGCAAGGCTTTCAAAACGGGTGATGACCGCGCGGCATTCTTCGGCGGATTCTTCAAAACGGTCGAGGGAGGCCAGGAGCCGGGAACGGATAACGAAGCGCAAAAAAAGGAAGTCCCGGTATTCCCCGGCGGAAAATTCAGATGAAGATTCGGATCCCAGCCGTTCCACGATGTCCAGAAAAAATGACGCTACGGTCCGGGACAGCAGGCGGGGAAGCGATTCGATGAGCCTGATAAGCCCTCCGTAATCCCTGACCCGTTCATAATCCATGGCGGCGTTGGTGGGGAGGCCGTTTTCCATACACCACTGGGCGTCTTTGCGGTAAATATCCCGGATTTCTTCCGGTAACAGGGAGGCTTGTTTTTCCTTGAGGAAATCCAGAAAAAGATGATGTATCCTGAAGCCCTGAAAATACACGTCGGAGCGGATGACGGAACTGAATGTTTCCATGGCGGCGATATTTTTGCCGTCCGGATCGAAACGCTCCAAAAGATTCCGGGGCCAGTGTTCAATAAGGGAAAGTTTGACAAGAAATTTTTGAAGGCCGCCTTCCATGGAGGAAAAAATATTTTCTTCCATTTTTTTGATGGGCCGCATTACCCTGTCCCAACTGTGCCCGCCTGAATCCGCGGCCCTTATTTCGTGGAGGATGAGGCCGAGGGCCAGGGGCCAGCCTTCGGTCTCGTCAAAGATGCGGGTAAGTTCGCCCTCCTCAAGGAGGACATTGTGGAGGCGGAAGTAAGCGTCCATTTCTTCCATTGTAAACCGGAGATCCTCGGCGGTAATTTCGGCGAGGAGCCCCTTGGCCAGGAGGTTGACGGTGCTTATCGTGGGCTCTGTCCGGGAAATAATGACTACGGTGTTTTTTGAAACCGGGGCGGTCAGCGACCGGTCTATGTGCCGCAGAACTACGGGGTTGGTAACAAGGTGGGAATCGTCAAAGACAAGCACATAGGGTTCCGGGCTTATTATCTCGTCCTTGAGCAGGCTCAGGTAGCGGTCAAACTGCCGGTCTGATTCGGGAAAGCCCATGTCGAACAGGATTTTTGCCGCCCGGGGGTTGAGGCGCGCCACCCCCTGGGTATAGTTCTCCCAGGAATGCCATCCCAGGTTATCCTGTTTTGAAAGCTGCACCCAAATGAATTTTCGCCTGTTTTTCTGGAGGAAAGAACTTACCGCGTAGGTCTTGCCGCTGCCTTCGCCGGCCATCACGGTGACTACATGGCTTTGCAGCGCCTTTTCCAGGATACGGTCTACCCGGGGCCGCTCCAGAAAACGGTGGTGCAGTGGATCTTCGGTTTTACCCTGAAAAGCTTGCCCAAACATTTCTTCCTTTATATGGCCGGGGGACTAAAGTCCGGTTACAACACAGCCTTTCTGGAACAGATGCGCCAATACTTGATAATAATACTAAG
>JAIRXO010000244.1 GCA_031268255.1 Spirochaetaceae bacterium | reverse complement strand
GGCATAAACAATCACATTGTTTATTGTTAAGGCCATCAAAAGAAATACAACCAATTTCCTCATAATAGTGCTCCGTTACGGTCTTTCCCGTCGTTAATTTGATCACCCGCCAAAAACAGTGATCTGCCGCTAATTCATCCATGATTATTCTTATAAGAATAACCTATATTATCATATTATTCTTATATACTTAATGTCAACATCAAATTATTCTTTTTTGGGTATTTTGTTAGCAATGGGTTTCAAGAAAAATTTAAAGGCCGAGTTGAAATACCAAGGTATATTGGTAAAAGAACTGGCGGGATTATCGGGAATAAAAAAACATACCCTCGATAACTATCTGAATACTCATAATTCCATACCCTCCGCCGATGCCGCAGTCCGTATTGCCCAGGTTTTGGGGGTATCGGTAGAATATTTGGTAACCGGGGAGGAAAAGGGCCGGGGAAAACAGGTTCCCGCTTCGGATTTGAATATGCTGCTAAAGGCTGCTGAAGGGCTTAATAAAAAGTACCGCCGGATAGCCCTTGCCCTGCTGCGGGTTCTAAAAAAAGAGCAAGACGTGGACACCAAGTAAGCCGCACCGGTCCATTACGAAGCCTGAACGTCATAATTGACCTTTTCGGAAAATGGGGTACAATTAGGTATCATGGAAGAAACTCAGGAAGCGGCAGCGAAAAAACCCAAAAAAAAGAAGCTGGTAAGGAAAATCCTTTTTTTTCTGCTGTTTCTTTTTGTCGGTCTGCCCCTCATATTGATAGGGTTTTCATTCATCGGGAGGGTTGGCGCCGATTCGGTCATTCCCGATTCGTTTACGGCCTATCTTCATGTTCCGAACCCGGTGCATCTGGCCGACAAGGCTCTTTCCCATGAGCCTTTGTCAGATATACTGGGGAGTCCCCTGTTTGCCCCGGCGCTTCCGGTCCTGGTACAGCTTGACGAAAGTGGTCTTTTACGGCATCCGCTTACGCGTTTTGCCGCCAGAGGCACCCTTGATGGCGCCCTGCTTTCTGATGGCCGCATACTCGCCGCCTGGGATGCGGGTATACTGTCCCCTTTCCTCCGCTTTCTTCCGGCCCTGGCAGGCCGCCTTACCATCGCGAACCTGTACTATGTTCAGGCGGGAAAACTTTCGCGTTTTGAATACCGCACGGGAAAGGATGTCTGGTACATAAGTCCCTATCACAATCTCCTGGTAATTTCAAATAACCAGGCCCTTTTTGAATCGGTCCTGGACGGGACTTCCCGGGACGGCGATCTCAGGGGTTCCCGCGTCAAGGAATTCAGTTCCGGTAATTACGACGCGGCCCTGCTCATCTCCACCGAAGTGCTTGTTTCTTCCCTCGCGGCGACTGATCCCTCTGTGGCGGAAACCCTGGACCTGCTCCGTCTCGAAGGGTTCGTGGAAGCGGCTGTCAGTATTTCTCCCCGCAAGCTCGACATTGATTTGATAAGCCGCATTGATTCCGGTCCCGGTCCCATAAAGGATCTCATATCCAGGGATTCATCGCTTTCTTCCATAACCAGATTCCTCCCCGATACAACCCAGTACAGCACCGTGCTTTCGGCGGCGGGCCTGGAAGAACTCATCGCCCTGGCCGGCCAGATTTCGGGCGGCGAGATACGGCGGACCCTCGCGTCGGCGGAAAGTTCCTCGCGGCTTCTTTTCCGCATGGACCTCAACGAACTGCTCTACTCATGGAGCGGTTCCGAATTCGCCGTGTTCGGTCTTGAGGGAAGGCCCCATCCCGTGTTTGCCGTCCAGATACGGGACGAGGAAAAGCGAAGGGAAGTTTTTGACAGGGTATTTTCGTCTCTGGTGATAAACGAAAACACTTCGGTTGTTCTTGACGGAACCCGCATACCCCAGATAAGGCTGCCGGGTTTTCTTGACGCCCTCCTGCGTCATCTCAAGGTAACGGTTCCCATGCCTTTCTACACTCCCCAGAGCGGCTACCTTCTTATCTGCGAATCCGCCGACACCCTGCTCGCGGCGGTGAACTCAATACGGAAAAACGCGTCCCTTACCAAAACCGCCGCATGGCAGACTCTCAGCCAGTCAAGTTCGGACCTTAATTCTTTCAGCCTCTTTTATTCCCTTGACCGCTCTGTTCCTTTCTTCCTCAAGGGAAACAGCGCCATAGCCTCGCTGCTTCGTTTTTACCGTCAGGGGCTGGTGCGCCTGAGCATCAGGGACAGCGCCGTAAGGGTGAGCGTTTCGGTAATTTCCGCGCCGGGCGGGGGGCTGGAACTCCTTCCCGGTTATCCTCTTGACCTTGAAGGGCGCGCCGGTAAAGAAGTGTACGGCATAAGCATAGGCAGGCGGGGCGAGTCGCGGCTCCTCCTTACCCGGGGGAATTCGGCCATCTCGGTGAATCCCCAGGATAACCATATATACCGGCTCGAAGGCAGGGGAAACGTGTATGTGGTTCCCGCGCCTGACTTTAATCCCCAGAGCCCCTCTGATCCGGCGGCCTGGGTGGTCGATTCCCAGGGGGATGTAAGCCTTGTCAGCGCCGATATGGAAGTCATTGCCCCCTTCCCCCTGATTACCGGCATAAGGCTCTCTTCTCCCCCGGCGGCATTTGGCAGGGAACTGTACCTTGCCGGAGACGACAGGGCGCTCTACTCGGTAAACAGGGAAGGAGAGAGAACTGTCCTTCCGGTAAACTTTGACGAAGTACTGCTCTCGCCGCCTTCCTTCCTGCATCAGGTGCGGAACGATTATATCGCCGCCTATCCAAAAAGTTTCTTCGGCGACCTGTGGCTTTTCAACAAGGAAGGCGTTTATCCTTCCTGGCCGGTATCGGTTTCGGGCATAGCCTTTGGTTCCCCCCTGGTCTTTGGGTGGAACAACCAGGCCTATGTCGCCTTTATCACCCAGGCCGGCAGCCTCCATGTGTTTACCGAGGCCGGCGCCGCTCCCGAAGGTTTTCCCGTAGAACTGGACGGGGTATTCTACCTTCAACCTGTTTTTGACGGCCAGGCCCTCTGGGTTCTTTCCTCAAGCGGAACCCTCTACCAGATCGGCATGGACGGTACCGCGCTCTTCCAGGACATACCTGGACTGCGGGCCGAGGAAGGTTCCATTACGGTCATGGACATAGACCGGGACAAGAGCCCGGAAATCTTTCTTACCGGAAACGGAAACGCCCTCTACGGGTATTCCCGGAATTTCATTTCCCTTGATGGTTTTCCCCTGCCGGTCTGGGGCAGGCCCTATATCGGAGACCTGAACGGAGACGGTAGAATGGAATGTGCCGGCGTGGGCATGGACAACAGGCTCTACCGCTGGCAGTTCAGATAGGATAGTATGAATAAATGAATAAGTTAAACCTGATGTTTACATGCCTTGCGGCGTTTCTTTTGAGCCTGGCTTCCTGCCAGTCAATGCAGAAAGATCTCCTTCTTTCTACCGCCGAAGGCGGCGCTTCCGACCTGGCGGAACTGGAAAACCTCATAGTAGCCCTGGACAGGGAAGCCGGACAGAATGAACTCAGGGCGGCCAGGGCAAGGGTACAGGAGTTTGAAGGCCGGTCCATTGGCGACAATCTCTACAAGGCTTTCCTCGCGGCATGGTCAGGAAGGCTCTACCTCCTTGAGGGCAGGCCCCTTGAGGCGGAACGCCAGGCGGGTCTCTCCCGCTCCCTTGCGCCGGGAAACATACAGGCCCTGATACTTTCCATACGCCTGGAACGCGACACGGAAAAACGCCTTGCCATGATACGCGATGCCCTCAGGATTGAATCCTCAGGCGAACTCAACATAGAACTGGGGCGGACCCTCCTCGAACTCAGACAGTTCCCCGAAGCGGTGGCCGCCTTTGATACCGCCTTTGCCCAGCTCAAACTGGAAGTGTACGAAAGCGCCTACCGGGGAGACCGGGAGCGGGCCTGGGAATTCAGAAACCTCGATTCCGGTCTGTCAAACGCCGCCGCGGACATACTGGCAAAACCGGCGATTAGCTGGCGTGACGCGCTATACCTTGCCGGAAAAGAAACGGAAATTTTGAATTTCATCACCGCCGGAAAGGACCGGAACGAAGAAGAACTGTTCCGGGAACTTAAAGATATGCTCTTTATTCCCCCTGCCCAGGATGCCCAGACAGGCCCGGCGCCCGCGGTCAACGACGCCATGCAGCGATCCGGCGCGGCATGGTTCCTCTGGCATCTCTACGCGGAACTCAGGCATGACCGGAACCTTCTTTCCAGACGCTCAAACCAGTACCGCTCAGGCGGCAGAAACAGCCCCATACCTGACGTGCCGCTTGACTCGGTGTATTTTGACGCTGTCCTGGGCTGCATAGAACGGGAAATAATGGCCCTCCCTGATGGCAGGAATTTCCGGGGCGGGGAAGGCATACGGGGGGCGGCCTTTTACGATATGTTAAAAAAAGTACAACCTTGAATTTATATGGGGGGATACAATGAAGCAGGGACTATTTTGCGGGCTTCTTCTTGGTTCAATGGCCGTTCAGGGTTTTGCCCAGGAGGAGATGATTTTTTCCTATAAAGCCGGACAGTTCGAAGTGTATATGCTGGTCGAAAACCGCGGACCAGGGCGGAGTTCAATACTCATAGGCGCCGACGCGGCACTCCTGGAGCAGTATCTTTCCGGGGGGAATTTCCAGTCGGAAACAAATACCTTCCTTATCAGGGGTTCTGGCCGCACCGTAGTGGTGGATACAGGATTCGGCACAACCATATTTGAGAGCATGAACCGTCTGGGCGTAAACCCCGGCGACGTTGACGCCGTACTCCTTACCCACATGCACGGCGACCATATAGGAGGGCTCCAGAAAGACGGCAGGGCGCTCTTTCCCAAGGCGCTTGTTTATCTGGCAAGACAGGAGAGGGAATACTGGGCGGACAAGAGCGCCGCTTCGAGCCTTGCCCCCTATGGGGACCGGGTGAGAACTTTCCTGCCCGGAGAACTGGGAGACCGCATGGAGGAACTTCTCCCCGGCATCAGCGCCATAGCGGCCTTCGGCCATACGCCGGGCCATACGGCCTTTCTGCTCAGTTCCGAAGGCCAAAAACTTTTAATCTGGGGCGATCTGATGCACGTCATGGACATTCAGTTTCCCCGGCCCGACATATCAGTCAGCTACGATGTGGACCCCGCCGCCGCCGCGGACATACGGAAAAAAATTCTCGCCTATGTAGCGGAGAACCATATCCCCATAGCGGGCATGCACCTTGTATACCCCGCCCTGGGCACCGTAAGCGCCCAAGGCTCAGGCTACCGCTTCACTGCCGCCAGGTAAAGGCGCGCAAGTGAATACGCAGCGCGGTACGGCAATATAAGCGGCTTTTTGCAGGCGGTGGGGGAGGTGGGGCGTAAACAGACCTGTTATGTGCAGTTTGTGCGGGCTTTTATATTTTATACTCAGAAATTCCAATTTTTATATTTGCTTTTTGCAGTGGCTGATGAATAAAATATTCCCCATTTATATTTGAAATTACAACATGCCAATACATTCTATCTTCATTTTCAGTTATATTCATATTTTTCAATAAAGGTTCGAATTTATCAAATGGTATTACAAAAATTATCTCATCCGACCCACATCCGAAACTGAGGAATGATTCATTATAATTTTTTAAAAAATCTTTTTGGTGAGGATGAAAACTAAACCAATATCTCTCATCATTTTTTCTATTATATTTTTTTGAAATAACACTAATAACGCCTATATTTTTATCACTATCTGTAAATGACGTTCTTGTTTCCTTGACTAAT
>JAIRXO010000004.1 GCA_031268255.1 Spirochaetaceae bacterium | reverse complement strand
TGTCCCGCCCTTCGGCCTTTGCCTGGTACAGGGCCTTGTCCGCGTTTTTAAGGAGCTGGGCCAGGGTTTCGGCGCCGCCGCTTTCCGCCAGACCTATGCTCGCCGTTACCGCTATTGTTCTGCCTTCAAAAGAACATGGCGACTTGCCGATGACAAGCCGTATCCGTTCAGCAAGAGTAAAGGCATGGTCCGGGTCAATGTCCGTAAGGAACAGAATAAATTCTTCCCCGCCGTAACGGGCAAGTATGTCGTAGGAACGCAGCGTGTCGCGGATACGGGCGGAGATGGTCTGGAGAACAAAGTCTCCGGCAGGATGACCGCAGGTATCGTTTATCTTTTTGAAGAAATCCAGATCAAACATCATGACAAAGCATCTCTGGTTAAGCCGCTTGGCCTGGTCAAAGCGTTTTACCGCCAGTTCCATGAAGTAGCGCCGGTTGTAAAGTCCGGTAAGGGGATCGGTATAGGCGGCTTCTTCCAGACTTTTCATTACGGTAACCGTATCGGTAATATTGCGGATCAGGATGGTCCAGCCTGTTTTTCCGCCCTTGGGCGAGAGAATGGCGTTAATGCCGGCGCTGTAGTAGCTTGTGTTCTGCCCGCTGACTATGGAGAACTGGATATTGTGGTTTTCCGTTTCGGAACTGAAACCTTTAAGTTCTTCCGGCCAGCTTTCCAGTTGGGATATGGGAGCCATTTTTCTGAACCTGTCCAGGCCCGGAAAGAGATGGTGGGCCGAAGAGTTTGAATCAAGATAGTACATGCCGCTGTCTATAAGTATATAGGCTTCCTTGATGGAATCAAGCGCCTTGCTTGCGCCCCTGGGTGTAATGTCAAGCATATCATAGCGTATAATGCCAAAGAACAGGAATACATTGCTCAGGCTCATGGCATAGGCGACAAAATAAAAGTGAAACTTGTTATTGAACATGACGACCATCACATAGTAAAGGAAGCCGCCTACCATGGGAAAAAGCACTATCAAAAGCAGCATAACCAACTGGCGGCGCAGCCGTTTCCAGGTCCGTATGCGGGCGACAATCATCCCTGCGGAAACCAGGACGCATATATTTTCGTAGAGTGTATAAACCGGATACAGGGGTCCGGGAACAAATTCAAAATAACGGCGCGTTCCGGTATGCAGCCAGAAGGACTCATAGCTCAGGTGGTGTATTCTGGTAGTCCACAGCGATGCGATAATCAAAAGGGCGATGACAACCATGGGCAGCTTTACCGCGTAGGGATGGAGTTTTATCTCGCAGAAATCAGCGGCAAAAAAGAGGGTAAATGTCGAAACAAAGGCCACACCCACATAGAGTATCTTTACCGCCGTAAAAGCCTCTCCTGTGTCCTCGCTTTGCAGTTCCAAAAGGTGGCCCAGTATCAGGACAGATGCCGAAATAAGGGTGAGCAGCAGGTACGTTTTTTTGGAGCTTTGGCACCGGTATAAAATGTAAAGCGCGAAATAGAGCGTTGCGGCCAGGGCCGCCCCCAGAACTGATTCTTGAATTATGTTTAACATTCCTGGAATTATAACAGATGTGAGAAAAAAAGTAAGCCTTATTTTTCCGTCAGATTGTACACGCCGTCCCAGGCGGCCAAAGGCGGTTTTTTTGTATACTGTACGCAGCGATCCAGATATTTTTGGGACGGCCTGTCACCGGCCCTGATTGACATGGCTTCCCTGAAACCCTCTGATGCCTGTTTCCAGGACCGGCTTTCAAAAAGGTCCAGGGCCTGGTGGAAAACCTCAACCAGCCTGAGGTCTTCCGGGGCGGCGTTTTCCATGGTGTCAACAAGGTCGTAGAGACGCACCGCCTCGCTTATTCCCACCACCCGCACCCGGTCAAGTTTCCGCGCAAGCAGCAGGCCGCCGGTTTCGCGGACCGTGTCCTCTGACGCGAGTATCCAGGTGCCGTACTGTTTGTTGACCCCCTCAAGGCGGGCCGCCAGGTTCACCGCGTTTCCCATGATGGTATAGTTCATTTTATTTTCCGTACCCATGTTTCCCGCCACCATGCTTCCGGTATTGATGCCTATGCGGGTCAAGAGCGGCGAAGGGGAAAGCCCCTCGCGCAGTATTGCCGCGTTAAGTTCCCTTTCGATACGCTTCATGGCAAGGGCCGAAACACAGGAACGCAGCGCATGGCCGCTCAACGCCAGGGGAGCGCCGAAGAAGGCTATTATCGCGTCTCCCTCGTATTTGTCGATTGTTCCCCGTTCCGCCAGGATAACATCGCTCATGGCGCTCAGGTAGCGGTTGAGGAGCTTTACCAAATCCTCGGGGTCGAGTTTTTCGGATATGGTAGAAAAGCCCTGAACATCGGTAAAAATGGCGCTCATGGGGCGTTTTACCCCGCCCAACTGGAGGCGGCTTGGATCGGCGATGATTTCCTTTACCACGTCAAGCGAAACATAGGTAGAAAAAGCCTTGCGTATAAATTGTTTTTCATGCTCGGACTTGATAAAAGCCGCGGCCTCCCTGACAAGCACCGCCGCCGTTACGGCCAGAACAGGGCCCAGGGGGCCGATAAAAATTCTTTTAAAAACAAAGAGGACGGCGGGAAGCGCCGCGGTCAAAACAATTCCCGCTATTCCCAGGACGGCGCGGGGTCCGTTCCGCAAAGACCTTGTGCCCGCTATGAGCAGGGGCACAAAAAGAAAGGCAAACAGCACGCTCCAGTACACGGGGACAGGGGTAATAAAAGAATTCCGCATAATCGTATCCAGCACTACGGCATGGGTTCCCACATTGACATACGCGCCGTAAAAGGGATTGACCCCTATATCGGTGGTGCCGGTATCTACCCTGCCTATAACGCATATCTTGTCCTTCAGGTTCTGCCCCAGTTCCCGGTGTACACCGGCAAAGGCGCGCAGTTCCGTATCAAGGTACTCAAGCAGGGTCTGGCAGTACCGGGCTTCTTCCAAAATGCTTTCGCGTATGGCGGGATCAGAGGCCGCCTGACTTTCAAGAATCCGCCTTGATTCATTTTCGATATAATGCGCGGCGGCAAGGGCGGCGGTAAATTCTCCTGCCCGGGCCAGGGCTCCGTCCCTCAGGGAAAGGTATGCGGAAAATTCTTCGGTGGAACAGGTTTCCAGCGCCCTGGTTTTCGCGGCGCGGGCGGCGTCAAAATACCCCAGCAGGTTTCCCGTGTCCTGCGGGATGGCGGGGAACATGCTTTTGTTGGCGGACGCAAGGGCCCAAAGGTATTCTTCTATGTGGTTCTGGTATTCCTCAAGAACGGCAAAGCTCACAAAGGAAACATGGCCGAAACTGCCGGCGTAGTTTTCCCTGGGCCAGTCAAGCAGCATGGCCCCGCCTGAATCCAGGGGGATGACCATCTCTTTTCCGTCCGGCCTTTCGATACGCATGCGGCGCTTTTCCAGGGTAAGGGCAGGGTTCCCCCATTGCGCCATGAGGGGGGCAAAGGTAAGCTGCAGATACCACCGGCCCCTGACTTCCTGGGCCAGAAAAATGCGCCGCCTTACGCCGCCTGGGTCTACAATTACGTTGGTAAATCCGGCTCCCTTCAGGGCTTCCATAAAAACGGGAATGGGAGGGAGCAGGTCAATGTTTTCCCCTTCCATGATTCCACCGTTGTTTTTTACCGGATAGGAAAAGCGCCGCTCGGCCAGGGGCCGCCGTTCGGCCTGTTCGCCGGAAAGGGGCTGCCTGTCCTGAATGTTCAATGTTCCCCAGGTATTGCCGAAAAGGGCGGCGGCCTGAGCGAGGAGGAGGTCGTCATCACCGGAAATCTTCATGGTGTCCTGGAACAGGGCGTCCCGTTCCGAGGCGATGTATTCCGTAAGCTCGTCAATATAAGAAGCGGCCCTGTCCGGCCTGACGCTTCCCGCGCCCACCGCGTTGAGAATATTGGCTACGACAGCGCCGATGTTAGAAAAGCGGCGGTCGTAATCCAGGGCAAGCCCTTCCTTTAGATAAAGCTCGTCAACCTGGGTAGGACTTTTGTCAATGTATTCAATATCGAAGATTGCTGATTCGGCGCCGTATTCCTTGAGACGCAGGAGTGCTTCGGCCATGACCCGCCGGGGCCAGGGAAACACCCCCACCCGCGCTATGGCCTTGTCATCCACATCCAGAAAGACCACCCGGTCAACGCGTTCCCGGCGGGGAGCGAGACGGAGAAACATATCGTAGCATTTCGCCTCGGCGGCGTTGAACAGGGGAAGAAGGTACAGGAGCGAAAAAGCCAGGGCCGAAGCAAGGGCAATCAGTATGGATTTGCGCAGCGGCATGGACGTTTACGGGGCCCTACGGCCAGGCTATGATGATGCCCGTGCCAGTACCCCCGCCTATTACCGGAGGCCGCGTAACGCTGCCGGTATTGTTCAGTTCGGGAATTACCGGATGCAGCAGGACCTCTTCGGCCTCAAAGGGCGTCATTATCCTGTTCTGGTTGTTTTCGTCCCGGTAGGTTCTCTGCGCTTCGGCCACATATACCCTTTGTCCGCCGCCGCCCTCAAGGAGAACCAGGCCGGTTTCGACCTTGAGCTGCCTGCCGTCAAATTCAAAAGAGGTTCCCCGTACCGAAGCGGTTATGGCAGGGGACCCTACGGTAAAGTCCACGCTCTGTCCGGTAGGGGGAGTTACGCGGGCCCGCACCCTGCCGGTACGAAGATACAAGGCCGCCGATTCTGAAGAGCCCCGTGCGGCAAGTTCTTCCACGGTCAGCATGGTCAGGGGGCGCAGTTCCAGGCGCGAACTCCCCAGGGCAATGACGGCGCTGCTTCCGGGACCTGTGGAAATAACGGCCCTGTTCCCGATAGAGCCGCCTAAGGCCGCCCTTCTCCACCCGGACGAAGGGGAGTCCCGTATCTCCACCCTGCCCCGCAGTTCAAGAAAACTCGCTTCCATATTTTGGGCAAAGGCGTTCACCGCACCCGATAAAATTAACAATAAAACGAATAATTTATTCATATAGTCTCCTTTTGCCCGGCGCTACAGTGAAATACCCGCCGTCATCTCGACACGGTATTTTATCTTTGAGTCATCAGAAAAAGCCCTGCCGGTCCCCGGAAAGAAGGCCCCCGCCCCGAGGGACAAGAGGACATCAGAATACGGAGACCACGAGACGCCGCCGTAGACTTCGGCCCCCACAAGCGGCGATGCCGAATCACCGATGCCGGTTGCGTCATAGGTGCCTGTATCGGTTCTAAAGTAATAGGAAGCGGAAACATCCGCCGCCAGGGCGCGGCAGAGCCTCGCGGTGTAGAACGCTTCTACAAGGGCTATGCCCGAAAGCACGGGCCTTAAAACCCTGCCCTGGGCCTCGGCGCTTATGGGAACAAAGGCCCCCCATCTCCCATTCCAGTCGCCTGAGGAAAAACGTCCTGTAAAAGTTACCATGTCTTGTACGCCGCCGGGAGGGAGCCATTGTACGTCGAGGGAGAGGGCAAACGCGGCAAAAACCCTCCCGCTTTCCTTTGCCGTCTCAATGACCACGCCTGAGACCGTGTTAAAAGCGGCGCCCAGGGGCAGGGTGAATTTTGCCTCAAGGTATTGGGAATGAATCGTTGTGCCGCTGTCGTTAAGATCAAACTGGCACAGGCCGCTTAAAGCCAGGCCGGAGCGAGTATCAAAGACGCTTGTTTTTTCCCAATTAAGGGCGGCGATGATACGCCGTGACGCGAAATACTTGTCCGTGTCCGCCAAGTCATTTTTGTCATCGGGACTCATAAAAATATACGCGGCTTTTTTGTAAAGAAGCCCGGTGTAAAAAAGCCCCGCGGAGAAACGCCCGCCGTTGATATTATATCCGGCGGCAAGGCCGTCAAAAAGCCCGGACGCCACATAGGAGAGGCTTTCCCGGAAGGGAAGGCGGCCAAATTCTACACGAAGATCCGGGCTGGGGTTATAGATGAACTCGAAGCGGTAAATTTCGGGCAGGGGCTTCCATGCTTCGTCATCATAATGGGCGCTTATCCCGCCTGAAAGGTAGAAATCCGCCCTGTCCCCCAGGGGAGAAGAAAACCAGGGAATGGCGCTTCCGGTGTATTCGGTTGAGGACTCCTCCCCGCCTGACAAGAGAAGTTTTTGATTCAACAGAAAACCAAAATCCCCGGCAAAACATTCGCTGTGGACTGAGAAGAGGAAAAAGAAAACGAGCCACAAAGGGAATAGCTTCATTCAGTTCCTCCGGCAAGGATATTTCCCAGGATGCGCAGAAAAAGTTCCCCCGAAACCTTGAGGTCCGGGTAGGCGCGGCCTTCTATAAAACCCCGGCTGGTCATTTCCCGGTACGCGTAACGGCTTGAGGGAAAAAACCGGTACATAAGACCTCCTTTAAGGTTGAAGGCTTTCACCAGGAGCAGGGAAAGATCGCCCAGCGTAACGCTGCCGCCGCCATCGGCCCCGGCGGGAAGCCAGCCCCTTTTTCCGGCCTCGGCAAAGGCCGCCTCAGGATCATCAGGCGGGGTTTCCACGACAGAGGCCAGGGTAAAATACGCCGCCTGGGAAAAACTGATTTCCCCGGCGTCAAGGAGGCTTTCCGTTTCCGCGGCAGTCTGCCCATACGCCGCCGCGGCGAACAACACCATTGCGCTAACCATGAACAGGACACGGCGCTGGATTTTCATGCTTACTCCCCAAAAGCCCGGACGGGACGGACATGATAGTCAAACCCTTTGGGGGCGGAACCACTGGAGCCCGCATACTGTTCGCCGCTATCAAACTGAACGTTATATGCATTGTTTGTTCCCACCTCCGTTGAAGTCCAGTAGACAGCGGACGCCATATTTACGGTGGCAGCCTGGGTAGAATAGTCAGTATTGGTAACAAAATTGTACAGGGCTTGCAGTTCATTGACGCTGGGGAGAAACCAGTCGGTCTTGCTCCCTCCGGTGTAGGCGGCGGCACGCTGGGCCGCATTGTCTGTTTCGGATGTCCCGCTCGACGCGGCAAGAATGGCTTGGGTATTACTATAGCCTGCCCCGATAGCCCAAC
>JAIRXO010000300.1 GCA_031268255.1 Spirochaetaceae bacterium | reverse complement strand
CCGCTGTACTCCGAATCAAACTGATTGGCCGTAAACTTGCGGTACACGGTATAGTCCCAGTGTTCCAGGGGTATGCGGAGGCGGGTAAAGAGTTCCTGGCGTTTTCCGGTTTTTTCTTCCCCTGATGAACTGAAACGGGTGGCGGAAATCCAGCGGGAAGAAGATCCGGTGCGGAGTTCGTACTGGGCGTCCAGGGCGACCAGGGCGCAGGTGGCGTCGAGTTTCCAGCGGGAATAACAGATATTGCCCCCTATGGTGGCTACGTTCCGCAGTTGGGGATTGGCGATACGGCTGAGGGCTTCCCTGAGTACCTGGGGCAGCACCTTGCCCAGCCTGAGTATGTCGCTGAGTCTTACCATGGCGCCTATCTCAAGGTAACGCTCGCTGCGGGTTATATGCCTCAGTTCGTCCAGCCTGTCCAGGGCTATGATATTGGAGGGCAGGTCAAGACTGTGTTTCCCCTGGCCGTAGATAATGCCCGTGCCGCCGGCAAAGGGCACTGCGTCAGGAAAGCGCAGCCAGGACGCGAAAAGTTCTCCCAGGGTCTTGGGGAAAAAAACCTGGCTATACAGATTGTCCATATATCCTCCGCCGGCGTATTTCCGCCGCGGCCGCGACGCCCCGTGCCAGGGTCTCAGGTTCCGTACAGCGGCACAGCACCCCGCCAAAGGCGGCCAGTATTTCGTCCCGCTCAGGCCGGGAATTTGACGCCAGAAGGGATTCGGTGGCCAGTATTTTGGCGGTATCGCAGTACCCGCAGGTCTTTACCCCCGCCTGGGCAAAGCCGCCGGCAATATCCTGATATTCTTCGGTCAGGGCAAAGCCCTCTATGGTAACTACTTCGTTTCCCTGAACCATGAACACGGGAATCATGCAGGAAGGAACAACCCGTCCGTTATAGAAAACAGAACATACCCCGCAGCGCCCGCTTAAACAGCCTTCCTTTGCGCCAAGAAGGTGAAAGTTATGCCGCAGTATGTCAACCAGGCGGAAATTCGCCTCGGTCTGTACGGTTACATCCTCGCCGTTCAATATAAATCCTATGGTCATGGCATCCCCTGTTGGGCCGGACCCTGTTCAGGCCGCGTGGCTGTCCAGATATCCTTGGCGGTAAGGGGCAGTTTTTCGAATGAACAGCCCAAAGCCTGGGAGACCGCCTGTATATAGGCCGCCGGTATAACGCTGTAGGGAAGATCCCCCAGCCCTTTTGAAATAACCGTATCGCTCCACAGAAAATCTATTTCCATGGGGGGATACTCCCCGGCAAGGGGGATGCAGCAGCGGGCCGGAACATCGCCGGGTATGAGCCCGCCCGTATAGGAAATATCTTCCCCTGAGGCCCAGTCAAGGGCGTGTATCATGGAAAATTTAAGATAACGCCTGGCCCTCTCCTCGGAAATTATCTTGCCCCCGTCAACGGCAAGCCACATGCCCCGCACGATTGGCACAAAGGTTACCGGGTCTATTTCGATCTCGACCACGCCAGCCGCCCAGCCCGGATGGGAAAGGGCGTTCTGGTCTATGGGCATGTTGTTCCAGTTTACCGTCCTTGTCTGGCCTGCCGAACGGCGCACGGTAATGGGCAGGGGATCCCTGAAACGCTGTTTTCTGATGGCCGCCGCGGCAAGCTCTATGAGCCGGGGAATGGTAACGATATTCCGCGAAAGGCAGGCGGGCCCCGAATCGGGAACCCTGTCGGTGCTGTTGGAGCCCACGCTTACCGCGTCAAGGTCAAGGGAAAGCTGTTCCGCCGCGAGACGCCGCCATATAAGGTTGTTTTCTTCCTCGTCGGCCATGCTTGTCTTGATTTCGAGCCTGCCGTCCTTGTCCAGGGTCAATTCAACAGAGGATTTCTCTTTTTCATCATTATAGAAAAAACCGTTGTCCTGGAAGGCCAGGGCTATGCCTATGCCTCGGAAACTTTCGCCTGGGTCCGCCAGTTTTTTGGGGCTGTTTTTGAGCAGTTCGTATGACGCCCATTTGCGGTTGTAATCGCTCATGGACGCGGCGCAGTCCAAAAGGGAATCAAGGGAGGGTATTTCCCGGGGGGTAATGCCTATGGCAAATCCCGCGCCGGCGTTGAGCGCGTGGTTCTTCCGCCATTCGGCCGGATCTTCGTGCAGGGTATCGGCGACTTTTGACGCGTGACGCTCCGCCGCGAAAAAACCCTGGGAAAGGCCGAAGCCGGAAAAGGGGCCCCGGGGCGGCGTATTGGTAGGACAGGCCGCGCCGGAAAGGCCAAGGTTTTCGTAACGGTACGCGCCCAAGGCGCCCAGGCATATACGGTCCAGGACCTCGTCGGTAAAGACACCCCAGGCGCCGGTATCGGCGGCGACCTCAACCGTGGCAGCGGTAACTTCGCCCTTTTTTCCCACGGCGCTTTTTATGGTGATCGCGGCGTTGTGCCGTTTGGGGGCGTAAAAAAAATCTTCCTGATGGGTGAGTATGAGCCTGACCGGTTTTTTAAGGAGAAAGGCGGCCAGGGCCGCGTGGCTGGCAATGAGGGAGGGATACCATATTTTGCCGTCCATCTGCACTCCCAAAAGCCCGGAATGGATCAGCACGTCTTTGGGCGCCATGCCGAGAACCCCGGCGGCGCTGGCGCGGACATGAAAGGGCCACTGGGTGCTGGTGTAAATGAGGATGCGGGAACTGGACGGGAGCGCCGCCGCGCCATGGTGTTCCGAATACCAGTGGGCCTGTATGCCCGTGGTATAATGACCCTCGACTACGGTTTCGGCCCCGGCAAAGGCCGTTTCCGGGTCGCCCATACGCACAGAGCGCCGGGCCAGCACTTCTCCCTCCGGTTCCGGGGAGAATACCCCTTCTTCGGCCTCGGCCCGCACCGTAATCTGTTCGGCGTATGTTTCGAGTTTTGAACGTACCGGACCGGCGAGGAGGGCCACAGGTTCGCCTATATAGGAAAGCCTGTCCCCGGCAAGCACCGGAAGCGAGGTTCCCTTGAGCTGATTTTTGCCAGGTACGTCCGATGAACGTATCAGGGTATAGGAAGAAGGCATGGAAGGGCAGTCTATGCCCGCAAGACGCCCCCTGGCTATGGGCGAACGTATGGTTACCAGGCTCAGGGAACCGCGGAGGGTAAAATCGCTGATAAAAAAACGGCCCTGTTCCCCTTCTTTCATGATCCCTTTTCCCCGGCTGTTTCCAGCACCGCCGCGATGACCCGTTCCGTGCGCTCTTCTCCCATGCCGGGCCACAGGGGCAGGGAAAGACATTCGGCATAATTTTTAAGCGCCTCGGGAAAATCGCCGGGGGCAAGACCCTGGCGTTTGGCGTAATAGGGCATAAGGTGAAGGGGCACATAGTGTACCGAGGCGCCTATGCCCCTTGTTTTAAGTTTGTCTATAAAAAGATTCCTGTCCAGTGACAGCGCGCCGAGCCTGAGCCGCAGGGGATACAGGTGGCGCACGTCCCCCGGAGACGTAGGCGGAATGATAAAGGGCCCGGCGCCAAAGGCCCTGTCATAGCCCGACGCTATGGCCCGGCGTTTTTCCAGCATCACCGCTGTTTTGGCAAGCTGCGCCCTGCCTATGGCCGCCAGAATATCGGGGAGATTGTACTTAAAACCCGGTTCCACCACTTCATAATACCAGGATGAACGGTTTTCGGTATAGCGGTTCCAGACAGGACGGTCTATGCCGTGGCTGCGCATAACGGCCATGCGCTCCGCCAAAACCCTGTTCCGGGTAAACACCATGCCCCC
>JAIRXO010000153.1 GCA_031268255.1 Spirochaetaceae bacterium | reverse complement strand
CTATGCCCACGTCGCCGACTACGCTGGAAACAGAGGGGTCCTGGGCGGAGTTGAACATATAGGTCCAGTTAAGGCCAAAGGCCGCGTTTCCCGCGCAGAAGGTACTGAGTACGTCATCTTCCAGCATCTCAAGGGACTTGGGATTGGTGATGCCGTTTCTGATGGTTCCGTACATAAAATCAATGGCCGCCTTGTTCTGGGAGGTATTGAGGGTAGGCGCGCCGTTCCGGTCCACAAACTGGCCGCCGAAACCGCCTGATACCGCGGTATAATCGCAAATCAGGGCTTCGGCCTGGGACCAGCACCAGGCGGCGGGATATTCAACAATGCCCCGTCTTTTTATCTCCAGGGCCTGAGCCTGAAATTCCTCCCAGGTTGCCGGAGGGGCGGAGAAACCGGCGTCGGCAAGCATCTTTTTATTGTAGAAAAGATACTTGACATCATTAAGCCACGGAACGCCGTAGTATTTTCCCTGATAGGTGATAGCGTCAAGGGACCCCTGCCAGACATCAGCGAGGGCAAGCTGCTCCACCTTTTCGGTGAGGTCCATGACCAGGCCGGCCTGGACAAACTGGGCGGTCCAGATACAGTCGCCGACTATAATGTCATAGCCCCCGGACTTGGCCGAGGCCAGTATCTTGGGAAGCAGTTCTTCATAGGCAACCCAGGTCTGGTTTATCCTGATGGACGGATTATCCTTCTGGAACTGTTCGGTAATAGCCCCCACATCGCTTTCGCTGTAACCGGCCTGCTTCATGAAAAGGGCGTTAAGGACAACCTGTCCCCCGTCCCCGCTCTTGCTGCAGGAACTTACGCCTAAAAGCACAAAGAGCACCATGACGGCAAGAACCGCCATACACATCTTTTTCTTCATCTCTATCCTCCTTTAATTTCTGTTCTCAATCACTGTCATTATACCACATGGTATTCTTTTCGCTAGTGTTTTCGCACTGCCTTATGGGCCGCCGCCGCCAGGAACACCAGCCCGGCGAGTATTACCGTTACCGCTCCCACCGGAAGGTCCAGAACCCAGCCCAGAGCCAGGCCGCCTGATGAAAAGAGTATGCTGGCAAGGACGCTGTAGACCATGAGGGAGACGAGGTTTTTCGCTATATTTGACGCGCTGCCTGAGGGCAGGGTAAGCATGGCGATGACCATGACTATGCCGACAAAATTCTGGAGCAGCACTATGGCAAGGGCGAGAAAGGCGAGGAGGGCAAGAAAGAACGCCGAAGCCGGCACCCCCCTTACCCTGGCGAATTCTTCATCAAAGGAACAGGCCTTGATCTGGGGATAAAAGCGCCAGGCGAGAAACGCGATGACAATATCAAGGACCGCAAGAAGGACCAGGTCCCTCCCGGACATAAGCAGTATATTGCCGAAAAGATAACTCGAAGGATCGGTATAGCCCGGCGTCTTTGCCAGAAAAAGTACGCCTATGCTCATGCCTATGGCCCAGATGGCGTTGATGACCGTGTCCTCCCGCTGTTTTGCCTTGAGGGATACAAGACCTATGATGAAAGCCGCGAGGAGGGCAAAGAGAAGGGCCCCGGACCGGCAAGGACCAGAAACGCGGCAAGGGCCCCGGCGATACGCCGGGCAAACCATTCCTGGGGCACTATGCTCAGGGCGAGCAGGGGTTTGGAAGGGACGGCGCTCTCCCCTCCCCCGCAGGAGAGGAGGAGGCCGCACAGAAGCGCGTATATACAGGGCCGCACGGCGATGCTAGGCTTCCTCCGATTCCTCGGGCATATAGTCCTCTTCAGGTTCAGCCACCTTTTCAAGACGACGCTGTTCCAGTATCTCATGCATCTGGAGGTCCAGGTCCTGGCTGTCCTCGTCAAAGAGCTTGACCTCCCGGTAACGCTTTATGCCTGTACCAGCCGGTATGGGATGGCCTATCATGATGTTTTCCTTGAGGCCCCTGAGGTAGTCGGTGGAACCGGCTATGGCGGCATTGGTAAGCACCCGGGTGGTTTCCTGGAAACTCGCCGCCGAGAGGAAAGAGTCTATGTTGAGGCTGGCCTTGGTGATGCCCTGGAACAGGGGTCGGGCAACCGCGGCCTGTCCGCCTTCGGAGATAACCCTGTTGTTTTCCTCGTGGAAACGGTACTTGTCCACCATCTGGCCGTAAATAAACCGGGTGTCTCCTACCGCGACGATTTCGACCTTCCGCATCATCTGGCGTATAATGACACCTATGTGCTTGTCGTTGATGGACACGCCCTGGAGGCGGTAGACCTGCTGGATTTCGTCCATCAGATAACGCTGGAGGGTACTCTCGCCGAGTATGTGGAGTATGTCGTGGGGGTTGACGAAACCGACGCAGAGGGCCTCGCCGGCCTCTACGGTGTCCCCGTCACGCACCAGAAGCCGCTTGGTCATGGGGATGAGGTGCTTGTATTCCTTGTCAAAGGCATCCTGAATGGTGATGACCCGTTTTCCCTTGACTATACCCTTAAAGTACACCGTGCCCGAAACCTGGGCAAGGACAGCCGGGTTCTTGGGCTTTCTGGCCTCAAAAAGTTCTGAGACCCTGGGAAGGCCCGAGGTGATATCCATGGCCTTTGCCGATTCCTTGAGGGTCTTGGCAATGGTCCTTCCGGCGTTGATTTTTTCGCCTTCATCCACCTGTATATAGGCGCCGCCGGGAAGAAAGTAGGATGCCGCTTCGTTGCCGTCATCATCGACAATGTATATCCGGGGCTGCTTGCTTTCAAGCTGGAATTCGGTGATGCGTTTTTCTATGTTCCCGGTTTCCTCGTCAATTTCTTCTTTCAGGGTAGTACCGGGTATTATGTCCTCGTATTTAACGGTTCCCGCGGCCTCGGCGATAATGGGGTCCGAGAAGGGGTCAAAAGTGGCGATGGTTTTTTCCGCCTCAATGACATCGCCCTTTTTGGCCACAAATTCGGAACCGTTGCGGATTTCTATTTTCTGGTCCTGCCCGATAAGGTAAAGGGTTTTGGCGGAACCGCTTCCCAATACCATGGCGTAGGCGATTTCAGGAGACTCAATATCACCGCCCTTGCGGCGTATGATGGCTTCTCCCTTGATGATGCGCTTGCCGTCCTCCACAAGGAGCTTGTCGCCGCTTTCCAGTCTGTATTCCTTCATTACCCGGTTTATAAGCGTATAGCCCTTGCGGGTAAAGAGCCAGTGCCCCGACGACACGCCGTCAGCAAGTTCCACATGGGCGCCCAAAACATCCCGTATGTACACGGGGTATTTAAGGAAGATACGGTTCTCCTCGCTGATTTTGGTGGCCGCGCCGCCTATATGGAAGGTACGCCTGGTAAGCTGGGTGCCCGGCTGTCCTATGGACTGGGCGGCAATGGTACCCACCGCCTCCCCTATATCCACCGGGCGGCTCGTGGCAAGGTTGCGTCCGTAACAGCGGCGGCATACGCCGTGCTTGGCCTCACAGGTAAGGACGGTCCTGATACGCACCGACTCGACACCGGCAGCCTCAATGGCGGCGGCGATCTCCTCGGTGATTTCCTCGTTTACATCAATGATGAGTTCTCCCGTGATGGGATGCTTGACCCGTTCCAGGGTATAGCGGCCCTGTATGCGGTCCGTAAGGGGCTCGACTATGTCCTCGCCGTCCTTTATGGCCGAATAGGCGATGCCGTTTATGGTGCCGCAGTCATCCTCGTTGACAACCACGTCCTGGGCTATGTCAACAAGACGGCGGGTAAGGTAGCCCGCCTCGGCGGTCTTGAGGGCCGTGTCGGCCAGTCCCTTGCGGGCGCCGTTAGTCGAAATAAAGAATTCAATGACCGAAAGCCCTTCCTTGAAGTTTGACCTGATGGGCAGTTCAATGATGTCGCCTGAAGGTTTGGCCATAAGGCCCCGCATTCCGGCAAGCTGGCGTATCTGGTTGCGGCTTCCCCTGGCGCCTGAGTTGGCCATCATATACACCGAATTAAAGCCGTCCCGGTCCGCTTCCAGGGTTTTCATCATCACATTGGTAAGGTCCTCGTTTGTTTTGGACCAGACTTCGACAACCCTGTTGTACCGTTCTTCCTGGGTGATGTGGCCCTGACGCCACTGCTTTTGTATGGACTCGACTTCCTTGTTGGCCTTGTTGATCATTTCGGTCTTTTCTTTGGGAACCACAATGTCGTCAACGCCTATGGTCGCGCCAAAGACTGTGGCATAACGGTAGCCGGTTGACTTTATGGCGTCGAGCATGCGTACCGTGGTCCACGAACCCCGGTCGTTAAAGATTATCTCGATGAGGGCCCTCAATTCCTTGTCTTTGAGTTCATAATTTATAAAGGGAATTTCAGGCGGAAGCTCTTCGTTAAACACAAGCCTCCCCGCGGTGGTCTCAAGAAGCCCGTCACTGTCCGCCGCGCCTTCTTCGCCGGCCTTTTTCCACACCGGCGTTTTGGCGACCCTGACTTTTACCAGGGCTTCCCAATCCAGGGCTTTTGACTCAACGGCCATAAGCACTTCCTCCGGGGAAGAATAGCGCCGGCCTGTACCCTTGGCGTTCTTTTTGACCCTGGTCAGGAAGTTGATGCCCAGCACCATGTCCTGGGAGGGGAACACTATGGTCTTGCCGTTGGCGGGATTAAGGAGGTTACGGGCCGAGAGCATGAGGGTCCAACATTCCATCTGGGCGGCCTGGGTAAGGGGCACATGGACAGCCATCTGGTCGCCGTCAAAGTCGGCGTTAAAGGCATGACAGACCAGGGGATGGAGCTTGATGGCCTTGCCTTCCACAAGCACCGGCTCAAAAGCCTGGATACCCAGGCGGTGCAGCGTGGGGGCGCGGTTAAGGAGCACCGGATGTTCCTTGACCACCTCGTCAAGGATGGCAAACACTTCGGGGGTTTCCTGTTCCACCAGCATCTTGGCTTTTTTGATATTGTAGACCACATCCTTATCGACGAGTTTCTTCATTATAAAAGGCTTAAAGAGTTCCAGAGCCATTTTTGTGGGAAGCCCGCACTGCCACATCTTGAGGTCGGGCCCGACGGTGATGACGCTGCGGCCCGAATAGTCAACCCGCTTTCCGAGGAGGTTCTGCCTGAAACGCCCCTGCTTGCCCTTGAGCATATCGCTTATGGATTTAAGGGGCCTGTTGCTGGCGCCCTTGACCACCCGCTTCTTTTTGGAATTGTCAAAGAGGGCGTCAACGGCCTCCTGGAGCATGCGCTTTTCGTTGCGAATAATAATGTCAGGGGCGTTGAGGGTCTGGAGCCGCTTGAGCCGGTTATTCCTGTTGATGACCCTGCGGTAAAGGTCGTTAAGATCACTGGTGGCAAAACGGCCGCCGTCAAGCTGCACCATGGGACGGAGTTCCGGCGGAATCACCGGAATGACTTCCATAATCATCCATTCGGGCTTGTTGCTCGAATTGCGGAAATTTTCTACTATCTCGATGCGCTTGAGGAGCCTCTTGTCGCTCTTGGCGCCCTTTTCTATCATTTTGGCCCTGAGGTCCACGGCCATCTGGTCAAGGTTAAGATTTTCCAGCAGGGTTCTGACCGCCTCGGCGCCCATGCCCGCGGTAAAGCCGCCGCCGTAGCGTTCCTGGGCCTCATAGTATTCCTCCTCGGTGAGGAGCTGCATCTTCTTGAGGTCCGTATCACCCGGATCAATGACCACATATTTTTCGTAGTACAGCACCGAACGGAGGCTTGCCATGGGGAGGTCAAGGAGCAGGCCCATGCGGCTCGGCACGGAGCGGTAGTACCAGATATGGGAAACCGGGGCGGCAAGTTCAATATGGCCCATGCGTTCCCGGCGCACCTTGAAGTGGGTTACCTCAACGCCGCAGCGGTCGCAGATGACCCCCTTGTACCGTATGGACTTAAACTTTCCGCAGTAACATTCCCATTCCTTGGTAGTGCCGAAGATACGTTCGCAAAAAAGGCCGTCTTTTTCGGGCCGCAGGGTTCTGTAGTTTATGGTTTCCGGTTTTTTTACTTCGCCGTATGACCAGTCCCGTATCATCTTGGGCGAAGCCAGCCTGATCATTATAGAATCAAAATCCTGTATATCCCTCATATATACTCCTCATAGTATAAACCTAAAAATTGCTCCCCGATTTGGTTATCAGTTCCTCGTCGCGCTCCGTAAGGGGAATCTGCTTGCCTTTGGCGTCGTAGATGGTCATGTCAAGGGCAAGGCCCCGCAGTTCCTGAACCAATACATTGAAGGACTCGGGGATGCCCGCCGTTGTGGAGGGCTCTCCCTTTACTATGGCCTCGTAGATTTTTGAACGGCCAGTCATATCGTCGCTCTTGATGGTCAGCAGTTCCTGCAGGGTATTGGCAGCGCCATAGGCCTCAAGTGCCCAGACTTCCATCTCGCCCAGGCGCTGGCCGCCGAACTGGGCCTTGCCTCCCAAGGGCTGCTGGGTCACCAGAGAATAGGGTCCGGTGGACCTGGCGTGCATCTTGTCATCCACCAGGTGATGCAGTTTGAGGAAGTAAATCACCCCGCAGAAAATGGGATTTACAAAAGGCTCCCCGGTCCTGCCGTCCCTGAGGGCGGTCTTGCTCGTTACCGGCAGCCCCGCTTCCTTGAGCTTCTCCTCAATGTCGGCTGTGGACGGGGACTGGAACACCGGCACCTGGAACCATTCATCCAGGGTGCTGGCCGCCCAACCCAGTTCGGTCTCAAGAAGCTGGCCTATGTTCATCCGGGAAGGAACCCCCAGGGGAGTGAGGCAGAGGTCAAGGGGGGTGCCGTCCTCCATATAGGGCATATCTTCCTCAGGCAGTATGCGGGCCACAACGCCCTTGTTGCCGTGGCGTCCCGCCATCTTGTCTCCCTCACGGAGCTTGCGCTTGGTGGCGATAAGAACCTTGACCACTTCGTCAACGCCGGGGTTAAGGTCATCCCCCGCGGTACGCTTGAGCCGCTGTATGTCGATGATGGTCCCCTCAATGCCGTGGGGCACCCTGAGACTTGAGTCCCGTACTTCCTTGGCCTTTTCGCCGAATATTGAATTGAGGAGCTTGAATTCCGGGGTGGTCTCGGTCTCGCTCTTGGGCGTTACCTTGCCTACCAGTATGTCCCCTGAACGCACCTTGGCGCCGACCCGTATGATGCCCTCGGCGTCAAGATTGTCGAGGCTCTTTTCCGATGTGTTGGGAATATCCCTGGTTATTTTTTCGGGCCCCAGTTTGGTTTCCCGCACCTCGGTAATAAATTCCTTGATATGGATGGAAGTGAACATATCGTCCTTTCCCACCCGTTCCGAAATAAGGATCGAGTCCTCGTAGTTGTACCCGTTCCAGGGCATAAAACCCACGAGTATGTTCCTGCCCAGGGCAAGTTCGCCGTTCCGCGTGGCCGGACCGTCGGCGATGACCTGGCCGGCGGCGATTTTTTCGCCCTTTCTGACTACCGGCCTCTGGTTGTAGCAGGTATCCTGATTTGTCCGCTGGTATTTGATAAGGGGGTAGACATCAAGATCATCCTTGCCGGCCTTGTCGTTCTTTATCACCACTTCCTGGGAACTGACAGCGACCACGGTCCCCGAACGCTTTGCCTTGACCAGAACCCCCGAGTCATAGGCGCACTTGCCTTCCATGCCGGTACCTACCCGGGGCGCTTCGGGGAAAACCAAAGGCACCGCCTGACGCTGCATGTTTGAACCCATGAGGGCCCGGTTGGCGTCGTCATGCTCAAGAAAGGGAATCAGCGAGGCGGACACCGAAATAATCTGCTTGGGCGATACGTCCATATACTGAATGTCCTCAGGCGCCCTGGTGGTATAGTCACCCTGACGGCGGCAGGAAATCTGCTTGTCCGCGAAGGAACCGTCGCCGTTGAGGGCGGCGGAAGCCTGGGCTATGAAGTAACGGTCCTCGTCCATGGCGGAAAGATATTCAATATCCCTGGTGGCCATGCCCCTGGAAACTTTGCGGTAAGGAGTTTCGAGGAAGCCGTATTCATTGACCCTGGTATAGTTGGCCAGGGAAACGATGAGGCCGATATTGGGACCTTCGGGGGTCTCTATGGGGCACATGCGGCCATAATGGGTATAGTGAACATCCCGGACCTCAAAGCCCGCCCGTTCCCGGGAAAGGCCCCCCGGCCCCAGTGCGTTAAGGCGCCGTTTGTGGGTAAGCTCGGCCAGGGGATTGACCTGGTCCATAAACTGTGAAAGCTGGCTTGAGCCGAAGAATTCCTTTATCGCCGCGACCACGGGCTTTATGGAAATAAGGTCCTGGGGCTTTATGGTGTCGGTTTCCTTGAGGCTCATCCTCTCCTTGGCAATACGCTCCATGCGGCTAAAAGCGGTTTTCATGGTGTTGGCCATAAGCTCACCCACCGAGCGCACCCGGCGGTTTCCCAGGTGGTCTATGTCGTCGATATTCTCATCCCCCACATATACTTTAATGAGGAATTTCATGGTGGCAATCACGTCCTGCCTGGTCAGGGTAAAATCATCAAGGGGCTTGGAATAGTTGAATTTTTTGTTGAGCTTGTAGCGGCCCACCCTGCCCAGGTCATAGCGGCGGCTGGTAAAGAACATGCCCAAAAGGTCCTTTTCCGCCGCTTCGACGGTGATGGACTCGCCGGGCATGAGTACCGAGTATACCGCCGAGAGGGCGTCCTCCCGGGAAGGCTCGTCCCGGGAAGGGTCCTCTTTTACGAACTTGATTTCTTCCCGTTCAAAACAGTTGAGGAGCATGGGAGAATTAAGGGAATCTTCGGTTTCAAACTTGATGACTTCCACAGTCTTGACGCCGTGGCCTATAAGTTCGTCTATGTCGTGGGGATGGAGCTTTTCTCCTGCCCGGTACATTTTTTTTTGTTCGTCGTCGCCTTCGGCCTGACCCCAGACGTTAGACGCAAGCACCCGTCCGGATATTTTTTCCTTGGTACGCCGGTCTTCCTTTATGGTGAGGGTTTCGATGGCGTAAAACGCCTTTATGATTTCTTCCCGGCTTTCATAGCCCAAGGCCCTGAGGAATATGGTCCCCAGTATGCGCTTTTTCCGGTCTATCTTGGCGTAAATAAGTTCCCGCTTCTGGTCTATCTCGAATTCCAGCCAGCTTCCCCGGTAGGGAATGATGCGGGAAGAATATATACCCTTTTCGTGGCTGAAAATAACCCCCGGAGAACGGTGTATCTGGGAAACCACAACCCGCTCGGCGCCGTTGATGATAAAAGTGCCCCGGTCGCTCATGATGGGTATATCGCCCATGTATATGTCTTTCTGCCTTATTTCGCCGGTATTCTGAAAAATCAGATTGATTCTGGCCTTGAGGGGAACCGCGTAGCTCAAGCCCTTCTGCTTGCACTCCTGTTCGGAAAATTTAATATTGTCCTCGTCCAGGGTATAGTAATCATATTCCAGAACCATATCCCCTGAGGGAATCTCTATAGGAAACGTAGCCCTGAAAACTTCTTCCAGTCCCTGGATATCAGGGTTCTTTTTCGCCCTGACTTTTTCCCGCTGAAGGAAGCGTTCATACGAAGCAAGCTGAATATCAATGAGATCAGGCAGTTCCATTACATCCTGAATATTCTGCCCGACATAACTTCGTTTATTGATTGTTTTGCCCTTTGCCGTCATACAAACCCCCTCGCATAAATTTACCGTTTTTACTTTGAAAAGAACCTTGAGGCGGTTTCAAAACATCAGATTTTGAAACCGCCTCCCCTGTCCTTAAAACCCCGGATAAAAAGACAACCCGGCATCCTCCCGGACCCGCAACCGGACAAACCCGGAACAGGGCCGAAAGGCGCCAGGGCGCGCGTATCGAATTACCTTACTAAAGTCTTTTGCAAAATCCGTCTTATTGAATCTCAACTGTACCGCCGGCGGCAGTAACCGTTTCCTTGATCTTGTTTGCCTCATCCTTGGAGACATTTTCCTTAAGGGGCTTGGGAGCGCCTTCGACAAGGTCCTTGGCTTCCTTAAGGCCCAGACCGGTAACGGCCCTGACCTCTTTGATGACGGCGATTTTTTTCGTGTCATCAAAGGCTTTAAGAACAACGGTGAATTCCGTTTTTTCTTCCGCCGCCTCGGCTGCCGCACCGGGCGCCGCGACAGCGGCAACGGCGACAGGAGCCGCGGCGGAAACGCCGAATTTTTCTTCCATGGCTTTAACCAGTTCGGAAACTTCCAGAACGGTCATGGATGAAATCGCCTCTAAAATCTCTTCTTTTGTGGCTGCCATATTATCTTCTCCTCAATTGATTTACGCGCCGTCATACGAAACGCGCCCGGATAAATCCGGGAAAGGCCGACAGGAACGACAGCGTCCGGGATTACCCGGAGAAGCCTGACAGCCCATTATAAAATACCGGGAGCCCTCAGGCGGCCCCTTCGGCCTTCTTATCGGCAATGGCCTTGACGGTACGCACCAGCCTCGCGTTCACATCGTAGAGCGCCGAGGCAAGATTCCGTACAGGTCCGTTCATAACCGACATAAGCATGGAAATAAGCTCCAGCCTTCCGGGCAGGCGGGAAAAAGCCTCTGTCTGTCCGGGGGTATACACAGTATCGCCAATCAGGGCGCCTTTTATTTTGAGAACCGGAGCCTCTTTTGTAAAATTAAAGAGTATCTTGGCTACCTCATTTGAATCCCTGGGCGAAACCGCCACCGCGGTGGGGCCGGAAAGATATTCGCCCAAATCGGGAACCTTGAGTTCCTCAAAGGCCAGACGGGCAAAATTGTTTTTTACCACCGTAAAACGGGCGGACTTTTCCCGAAGCTGCTTGCGCAGGGCGGTAATCTGCTCTACCGTAAGACCCCGGTAATCGGCAAAGATAAAATCCGGAGCCGTGCTGAAAATATCTTTAAGCTCTTTTATAGAAGCTGTCTTTATGTCCTGTATTTTCTTCGCTACTATCGCCATGGCCTACTCCTCGTTCTTTACCCATATACCGGGTCCCATAGTGGAACTTACCGAAATGGTTTGAATAAAATCGCCCTTTGCGTCGGCGGGCTTTTTCCGCCTGATTTCGGCAATCACCGTCTGGATATTCTCGGCGACACTGGCGCTGTCCATGGAAACCCTGCCTACCGCAAGATGCACCACGCCGGTCTTGTCGGCCCTGAATTCCACCCGGCCCTTTTTAAGTTCTGCCAGGGCTGTTTTAAGGTCGAAGGTAACTGTCCCGGTCTTGGGATTGGGCATAAGCCCCCTGCGTCCAAGAACCATACCCAGTTTGCCCACGTCCTTCATCATATCGGGCGTCGCCACGGCAACATCAAAATCAAGCCAGCCGCCCTTTATCTTTTCGATAAGGTCATCGCCGCCCACAAAGGCGGCCCCCGCGTCCTGGGCTTCTTTTTCTTTTTCACCCTTGCAAAACACAAGAATGCGCTTTTCACCCTTAAACTGGTGGGGAAGCACTACCGTATCGCGCACCGACTGGTTTTTCTTGAGGTTGAGCTTTACCGAAACATCCACCGTCTCATCGAATTTCGCATAAGAGAGGGTCTTGATCATATCCAGAGCGCCGGGAAGAGAATAGGAAACCGCCCCGTCATATTTCTTGACCGTCTCAATGTATTTTTTTCCGCGCTTCATTTTTCCACCTCCACACCCATGGACCGGGCGGTTCCGGCGATAATGCGCGCTGCCGCGTCAATATCATTGGCGGAAAGATCAGCCATCTTCATCCTGGCGATTTCTTCCAGCTTGGCCCGGGGAATTTTGCCCACCTTGTTCTTGTGGGGCTCCCCCGAACCCTTTTCCAGGCCAATGGCCTTTTTGATCAGAACCGCCGCCGGAGGGGTCTTGAGGATGAAAGTAAAGGACTTGTCGGCATATACGGTGATAACCACCGGTATAGTGAGACCCGCCTCCATAGCCTTTGTCCTGTCATTAAACTGCTGGACAAACTGAGGGGCGCTGACCCCGTGCGGACCCAGGGCAGGACCTACAGGCGGGGCCGGAGTAGCCTTGCCCGCCGGGCACTGCAGCTTGATTAGCGCGGTAATCTTTTTCTTTGCCATAAAAACTCCTTTGTGGTGCGCCTGACCGCAAATATCAGACTAACGAGGCCGTCCAGCCTCTCCCACAGCTAATGAACCAATTACAGCTTTTCTACCTGTAACAGATCAACTTCTACCGGTGTATTCCGGCCAAAAATACCAACCATAACCTTGAGCTTGTTCTTCTCCTGATTGACTTCCTCGATAGTGCCGGTAAAGGACTCGAAAGGACCATCAATGATTTTAACCTGCTCGCCGGAAGAAAAACTCTGCCTCGCCCTTACCGGCCTCTCTCCCTTTATTTCGCCTGTTTTCTGCAATATGGCCCGGGCCTCGTCGCCGGAGAGAGGCTGAGGCCGCTTGTCCGCGGGAGTACCCACAAAGCCGGTAACACCCTGTATCTTTTTTATCCGGGAACAACTTGTTTTCCAGTCAAGCTCAGGAAGGTCCATTTCAACAAGTATATATCCGGGAAGAAATTTTTTAGTCAGGGTCCGTTTTTTGCCGTCCTTGACCTCAACGACCTCTTCCTGGGGAACTTTAACATCCCGTACAATGTCCTTCTCCAGATCCCCTGAATTGACCATCATGCGAATGGTTTTTTCGATTTTATTTTCGTATCCCGAATAGGTATGCAGCACATACCACCCTGTAGCCATGATGTACCTTTTTTATGTCAGAATATCGCCCGCACGCCAAGGAGGAGGAGCACATCCACCAGACCCAAAACAGCGGCGAACAAAATGGTAGAAATAATCACAACCTTGACCGAACTGACCACGTCCTCCCGGCTGGGCCATACAACTTTCCTCAGTTCCGCGTAGGATTCCTTTACAAATTGCATCAGCTTATTCATAACGCCCTCTTTACCATTAACTATACCCAGTGGAGTTTGCCCGCAAACTCCAAAACCAAAAACGCCTTGCGTTTTTGGTTCTCTCAGGCGCAGTAGGCTTCGAACCCACGACCTGCGGTTTTGGAGACCGCCGCTCTACCAACTGAGCTATACGCCTATCGATTCACTACTTAATCTTGGCCTCTTTATGCAGGGTATGCTTCCTGTCAAAAGGACAATATTTCTTGAGTTCCAGCTTTTCCTGGGTATTCCGCCTGTTTTTGGCGGTTGTATAGTTCTTCCGCTTACATTCACTGCATTGCAGGGCAATGAGTTCCACCGCCGTCTTTTTACTCGCCATAACTCCCCCAATAGCATCAAAGCCCGCCGCATACGCTTTTTGGTTAGCCCTCGATCAGAATCGAACTGATGACCTTATCCTTACCATGGATATGCTCTGCCAACTGAGCTACAAGGGCATAATAACCACATTATGAGGCGTTTTATTACAATAGCGAATATCCGAATTTATGTCAAGCCACCGCATTAGCTCATAAAAAGGGGTCATAGTTGAGTACGCCGTCCCTGAAGAGCCGCGTCAGTATGTTGTCAAAATAATTTTTCAGGGTTAGGCCCGGATACTGGAGGCCGTGTTTTCCGGCAAGGGTGTATGCGTAATAGGGGTACACCTGGTAGTCCCGCAAGTCCTTTCCGAAATGGGTTACGGTGGGGATAATTCCGGCCTGTTCTATATAGAGGCTGCCGCCGTATTTGACGAGTTTGACAAAGGCCA